>DAORTY010000016.1:0-44486 GCA_035432905.1 Ilumatobacteraceae bacterium
CCATGCCCGCGGCACCGGTGACGGCATGCTGCTCGGCGATGCCGACGTCGAAGAACCTGTCGGGGAAGCGTGCCTGGAACGGCAACAGGCCGGTCGGCCCCGCCATTGCGGCAGTGATGGCGACCACTCGCGGGTCGGCTTCGGCTTCCTTGATGATGGCTTCGGCGAACGACTGCGTATAACCCGTCACCACTGCGGGCGGTGGGCCGACCATCGGGTCGAACACCGGCGCGTCGTGCAGGTGCTTCTCGTCGTCGTCTTCCGCCGGCGGGTAGCCGCGACCCTTCTGGGTCAGCACGTGCACGACGATGGGGCCTTCTGCCGACAGCTGGATCGCATTCTGGAACGAATGCTCGAGTGCCTCGATGTCGTGGCCGTCCACCGGGCCGACGTACCGCACGCCGAGCGCCTCGAAGAACGATGGGGGCTGCAGGAACTCGCGCACCGCGGCCTTGAACGCGTCGACGCTCTTCTCGGCCTGCGGGCCGACGTACGGCAGGTCGCGCAAGAACTGTTCGAGCTTGCGCTGACGACGCACGTACACCGGGTTCAGACGGATGTTGGTGAGGCTGTGCGACAGCCGACCCGTGATGCGCTCGGGCAGGCTGGGATGGTCGGCGATGGCGTGTTCGCGAGGCGTGATGCCGGCCGTCAGATTGCTGATGGTGGGGGCATAGCTGCGGCCGTTGTCGTTGAGCACGATGATGACGCGTTTGGCGCTGTGGCCGATGTTGTTGAGTGCCTCGTACGCCATGCCGCCGGTCATGCTGCCGTCACCGATGACCGCAACGATGTGGCGGTGCGGGTCGGTGCCGGCATCACGTGCGACGGCCATTCCGTACGCGTACGAGAGCACGGTGCTGGCGTGGCTGTTCTCGATGTAGTCGTGCGGGCTTTCCTCACGGTTCGGGTAGCCGGACATGCCGCCCGCCTGGCGCAACTGCTCGAACTGTCGCTGGCGACCGGTCACGATCTTGTGGACGTAGGCCTGGTGGCCCGTGTCCCACAGAATTGCGTCGGTCGGTGAATCGAAGACTCGGTGGAGTGCCAGCGTCAGCTCGACGGCACCGAGATTGCTGCCCAGATGGCCTGCGTGTTCAGCGACCGTTTGGACGATGAAGTCGCGAATTTCGCCGGCGAGGTCGTCCAACGCGGGGTAGCTCAGTTCGCGAAGGTCGGAGGGTTCCCGTATGTCGTGCAGAGCCATGGCGGATATCACGCTACAGCTGCTCAGCACCCTCGGAGTTATCAAGCGTCGCCCGGTACGGCGTGGAATGCGTGGCCGCGCTATGAATCGCAGATGAGCTCATTGGCAGGACAGTCCGCGCTGGTCACCGGTGGCGGTAGTGGCATCGGTCTGGCGTGCGCGACGCACCTGGCGCGCGACGGGGCGACGGTGGTGTTGGCCGCCCGAAATGCCGACAAGTTGGCCGCCGCCGCGGACGGTCTGCGGTCAGCTGGCGCGTCGGTGCACTCGGTTGTCTGCGACGTCACCGACGAGGCGCAGGTGCAGGCAGCCTGCGCGCTCACTGCCGAAGTCGGCCGCTTCACGATGGTGGTCGCCAACGCGGGTGCAGGTTCCGCTGCACCGCTACACCTGACGACGCTGGACGACTGGAACAAGGTCATGGGCGTCAACCTCACTGGTGCATTCCTCACCATCAAGCATTCAGCGGTTCATCTGGCGCGTGCTGGCGGCGGCGCAATCGTTGCGATCTCCTCGATCGCCGCGCCGCGAACGCACCGCTACATGACGCCCTACTGCGTGTCGAAGGCCGGGCTCGAGATGCTGGTGCAACAGGCGGCCGACGAGCTCGGCTCGGTCGGTATCCGTGCGAACGCCGTTCGTCCCAGCCTGTTCCCCACCGACATTTCCGTCGGGCTCACCGGCAGTCCCGACATCGTCGCCGACTACCTCGACCAGATGCCACTCGGGCGTCTGGGCACCGTCGACGACATCGCCAACTCGGTGCGCTTCCTGCTCGGCGAGGAGAGCAGTTGGATCACCGGCCAGTGCATCAGCACCGACGGCGGTCACCACCTTCGCCGGGGCCCGAATCTCACCCCCTTGATGGAACTGGTGATGGGCCCCGACGCCCATCCGCACTGAGTTCGCACCCGATTGAAAGGCATCTGCATGACTGCACTTTTCGACCTCACCGGGCACATCGCCCTCATCACCGGCGGCAACAGCGGCATCGGTCTCGGCATGGCCGAGGCGCTGGCCGGTCAGGGTGCCTCGGTTGCGATCTGGGGCACCAATCCCGCCAAGAACGCCGCGGCTGCCCAACGGTTACGCGGCATCGGTCATCCGGTGTTGGACCTCGTGTGCGACGTCGGTGACCATCAGGCCGTGATCGACTCGATGGCGGCGACTGTCGCCGAGTTCGGACATATCGATTCGTGCTTCGTCAACGCCGGCGTCGGCGGACAGGCGCCGAGCTTCGTGGGCATGACCGAAGACGAGTGGAACCGCGTGATGCGCGTGAATCTCGACGGTGCCTTCTTCACCGCGCAGGAGGCTGTCAAGCAGATGGTCGCGCAGAACCCGCAGGGCGGATCGGTGGTCTTCACCACCTCGGGCTCCGCGAAGTATGGCCAGCAGCGCGGCCAGCATTACGGCGGCTCGAAGGGAGCGCTGATCTCGATGATGAAGGGCATTGCCGTCGAGCATGCGCGCCATGCCATTCGATGCAACGCGATCCTGCCCGGCTGGATCGAGAGCGATATGACTGCCGGAGCACTGAGCTGGGACAAGTTCGTCGCCAACGTGCTGCCGCGAGTGCCACTGCGCCGGTGGGGCAAGCCGCAGGACTTCGGCGGTCTCGCCGTGTACCTGGCCAGCGATGCCAGCAGCTATCACACCGGCGACGTCATCACCATCGACGGCGGCTACCACTCGTTCTGAAGGCGAGCGCCGTCCATCCGGACATCCGGATCAAAAATGGCACCGTGTCCGAGGGCGAGCGAGTGGCAGCGAGTCTGGAACACTGGCAGCATGAACGACGCGAACGAGACTCCCCACGACGATTCTCCGACCCACATCGACGGCCATGCCGGCCAGCAGGCGGTGGCGGCACTGAAGGCGTTCGGTACCGACACCATGTTCACGCTCAACGGCGGCCACATCTGGCCGCTCTACGACGCGGCGCGCGACCAGGGCATGAAGGTGGTCGACACTCGCCACGAACAGACCGCCACGTTCGCGGCCGAGGGCTACGCCAAGCTCACCCGCAAGCCCGGCTTTGCTGCGCTCACCGCAGGGCCCGGCATCACCAACGGAGTGTCCGCGGTGACATCCGCCTACTTCAACGGGTCGCCGCTCGTCGTGCTCGGTGGGCGTGCACCCGAGGCGCGGTGGGGCGCCGGCTCCCTGCAGGAGTTCGACCACGTTCCCGTGATGCAGTCCATCACCAAGAGCGCGGCGACCGTGAAGGATTCGACGCAAGCCGGTGCGATGGTGCACGCCGCAGCGCGGTTGGCAATGTCGCCGCATCGTGGTCCTACGTTCCTCGACGTTCCGCTCGACGTGTTCTTCGCTGCCTCTGCGGGCGACATTCCGGCTGTCGACGTCTGCGTCGGGCTCGGCTCGGCGCCGAACGACGATGAAGTCGCCCGCCTCGCCGAGCTCATTGCAGCCGCAGAACGTCCGGCGTTCATCATCGGCAGCGACGTGTATTGGGATGGCGCATGGGATGCCCTGCGCGCCGCCGCAGAGCACCTGCGCGTGCCGTGCTTCTTCAACGGGCTGGGCCGCGGCACGCTGCCGGCCGACCACGAGCTTGCGTTCTTGCGCACCCGCGGCCTGCTCAAGGCGCGAGCCGACCTCGTCGTCGTCTGGGGCACACCGCTCGACTTCCGGCTCGGCTTCGGTCAGTTCGGCAACGCGCAGGTTGCGCACGTGGTCGACAGCGATGCCCAACGGGCACAGCACGTGTCCGTTCCCACCGTGGCCGGCGACAGCAATCTGGTGCTGCGTTCGCTTGCCGACGGGCCGGGCCCGCGCATCGACCGCAGCGGATGGATCGCCGAGCTGCGTGCCGCCGAGGAGAAGGGCCGCGCCGCCGATGCAGAGCTGCTGACCAACGACAGCGCGCCCATCAAGCCCAGTCGTATCTACGGCGAACTCGGCCAGCGGCTGGCACGTGATGCCGTGGTCATCTGTGATGGCGGCGACTTCGCCAGCTATGCGGGCAAGTTCGTCGAGGTCTTCGAGCCCGGCTGTTGGCTCGACACCGGCCCCTACGGTTGCCTCGGCAACGGGCCCGGCTACGCGATCGCCGCTCGTACGGTGCGCCCGAGCAGCCAGATCGTCCTGCTCCTCGGCGACGGCGCTGCCGGTTTCAGCCTGATGGATGTCGACACGATGGTGCGCCACAACCTGCCGGTCGTGATGGTCGTGGGCAACAACGGCATGTGGGGCCTGGAGAAGCACCCGATGCAGGCCATCTACGGGTGGGACATGGCCTGCGATTTGCAGCCCGGCCTGCACTACGACAACGTCGTCAAAGCCCTCGGTGGCGCCGGGGAAACCGTCACCAATCCCGCCGACATCGGCCCCGCCATGGACCGCGCCTTCGCCAGCGGCGTGCCCTACATGGTCAATGTCCTCACCGACCCCGCCGACATCTACCCAAGAACCAGCAACCTCGGCTGACCCACCCAAGTCCGACCCCAAGGCGGCGCTGAGGTGCGCCGGTGGCCCATCTCAACGCCAAAGTTGGGGGGCGGGTCGGGTCAGGCGCAGCCGCTGTTGGGGGCGGCTACTACGTGGCCGGTGGCGTCGAGATCCATGAGGACTGACTGTTCTCGGATCCAATCCGGCACCATGGAAGCTTCGTTGACGGGCGCGGCAGTCGTGAGCAGGGTGTATGCCTCGACGGCCTTCTCCATCATGTCGCGCTCGGTCACGCACTGCACGCCGGTTGCCTGATTGATGCTCTGCAGGCCGTCCTTGGCCTCTTTGGCCGGGCACCCGGACAGCGCGAGGCAGCCCGTGGCAGCCAGTAACGCAGTAGCGATGAGTTTCACTGTGTCTTGTCCATGAATCGGTCGACCTCCACCAGAACGCGGGTGACCTTTCCTGCAGCCACCAGCCCTTTGGTATCGGACGCCGAGACCATGAACGTGAGCCTTCGTCCTTCGATCTTCTCCAGCACCGCTTCTGCGTCGACCTTGCCGCCAACGGCCGTGGGCCGTAGGTGGTCGAACTGCACGCGCATTCCAACCGTCGTGGTTCCCGCTTCGAGATAGTTGTCGACCGCTGCGCACGATGCGCGCTCGCAGAGGGCGATCGCTCGCGGTGTGGCGAGCACCAGCACGATGCCCGACCCGACGGCGAGTGCTGTGTCGGCCTCGCCGACCACCATCGACGCGACGCCCTTCAGGCCAACGGTGATCTTCGCCGGTTCACTCACGAGTCGTAACGCTACGCCCTTGCGCCGTGTGCGACGAACTCCGTCGCAGCCTCCTCGGTAGGCTGCGACCGTGATCGACCAAGAGGTGTTGGAACGAGTACTGGCATCGGCGGTGCGTACTGGCGCCGATTTTGCCGAGGTGTATGCAGAGGACAAGCGATCCACTTCGGTGGCGTTCGACGATGGCCGTGTCGAGCAGGTGACCAGCGGCCGCGACCGCGGCGCCGGCATTCGGGTCGTCAAGGGCGACACCACCGGCTTCGCGCACACCGCCGATCTCAGCGAGTCGGGCCTTCGCGCCGCGGCGGAAGCTGCCGCAGCTGCGGCCAGCCAGGGCGACGGTGGCACTCGCACCATCGCACTCACGCGTGGCGTCGATCGCGTGGTCAGCCCCGTCCGCCTCTTCCCCGATGAGGTCAAGAAGGCCGACAAGGTCGCGCTGCTGCTCCGCATGGACGAAGCGGCGCGCGGCGCCGGCGGCGCCATCGTGCAGGTCAGTGCCGGCTACGGCGACAGCCGTAAACACGTGTTGATCGCCAATACGGATGGCGTCTTCGTGACCGACCAGCAGGTGCGCACACTCATCCGCGTCAGTGCCGTCGCAGATGGCGACGGAGGAATGCAGACCGGGTACCAGAGCGCTGGCCAGACCATGGGCTTCGAACTGTTCGACAGTGTCGATGTCGAGGACCTGGCTCGCGATGCGGCCCGCATTGCCATCACCAAGCTCAATGCCCGACCGGCTCCGAGCGGTGCGCTTCCCGTCGTCATCAAGCAGGGCAGCGGTGGCGTGTTGTTCCACGAGGCGTGCGGCCACGGCCTGGAGGCGGACCTGATCGCGAAGGGCGGCAGCGTCTATCGCGGCAAGCAGGGCGAGCTCGTTGCGTCGCCGCTGGTGACCCTGGTCGACGACGGCACGATGGCGGGCGAGTGGGGCGCCATCGCCTACGACGACGAGGGCCACGCCAGCCAGTACAACGTGCTCATCGAGAACGGCGTGCTCACCGAGTACATGTGGGACTACCTGCGGGCCCGCAACGACGGCCGCCCGCAGAGCGGCAACGGTCGCCGGCAGAGCTACCAGCACCTGCCGATGGTGCGCATGACCAACACCTACGTGCTCAACGGCACCGAGGAACCCGACGACATCGTGCGTGCCACCGACTACGGCGTGTACGTGGCCAAGCTGGGCGGAGGCAGCGTCAACACCGCCAGCGGCGACTTCGTGTTCGGCATGACCGAGGCCTACCTCATCGAGAACGGCGAGATCACGGCGCCGCTGCGCGAAGGCAACCTCATCGGCAACGGGCCGCAGGTGCTGCTCGACATCGACCTGCTCGGCAACGACTTCGCGATGGGCAACCCCGGCACGTGCGGCAAGGACGGCCAGGGCGTGCCGGTGGGCGATGGCCAGCCCACGCTGCGCGTCAAGTCGATGACCATCGGCGGGACGGCGGCATGAGCACCGAGCAGTTGCAGGAGATCGCCGACCGCGTCATCGCCCAAGCTCGCTCCGGTGAGCAGGTGGAGGCATTCGTCTCACGCGACAGCGAGACCGACATCCGTGTCTACGAGGGGTCTGTCGAGCACTTCGTCAGCGCGCAGAGCGAGGGCATCGGCATTCGTGTCATCCGCGATGGCCGCACCGGGTTCGCGTATGCGGGCACGCTCGACCCCGCTGCCATCGCCGAGGTGTTGGCCGACGCCCGCGACAACGTCGAGTTCGGCACGTGCGACGAGTGGGCCGGGCTTGCCGAGCCTGATGGCGTCGAGGTGGTCGAGCAGCAGCTGTGGAACGAAGCGCTCGCCGACTTCGCCACCGATCGCAAGATCGAGCTGGCGAAGGAGCTCGAGCGCCTCACCGTGAACGTGGATCCGCGAGTGCGTGTCGACGACTCCAACTACTCCGATGTCGCGGTCGAGTCGGCCGTGGCCACCACCACGGGCATCCGCCGCAGCGGTCGCGAGAACGGCTGCTACGTCTCCATCAGCACCTTGGCCGACGACGGCGACGAGACGCAGACCGGGTTCGGGTTCAGTGTCGGCCGTTCGCCCGATCAGTTCGATCTGGCGAAGGCAGCGAAGGAAGCGGCCGATCGTGCAACTCGGCTGCTGGGCGCGGTCAAGCCGTCGTCGAAGCGAGTGACGGTGGTGCTCGACCCGTACGTGACGGCGATGTTCCTCGGTGTCATCTCCAGCACGCTCAACGGTGAGGCCGTGGCCAAGGGCCGCAGCCTGTTCAAGGATCGCCTCGGCGACCAAGTCGCCAACCCGCTGCTGACGCTGGTCGACGACCCCACCAACACGCTGGCGTACACGGCCACCGATCTCGACGGCGAAGGCCTCGCCGCGCGTCGCAACGTGCTCATCGACGGTGGTGTGCTGCAACAGTTCGTGCACAACAGCTACAGCGCCCGCCGCGTGGGTGGCCGCAGCACCGGCAACGCCGTTCGGGGCGGCTTCATGGGCACGCCGGGTGTCGGTTGCCTCGCCATGCACCTCGTGCCCGGCACTCGCGATCAGGCGGCGTTGGTCGCCGACGTCGACGACGGCGTGCTCATCCAGTCCGTGCAGGGGCTCCACAGTGGAGTCAACCCCATCAGCGGTGACTTCTCCGTGGGAGCGTCCGGTCTGAAGATCACCAACGGCGTGGTTGGCGCCCCCATCCGCGAGTTCACCATTGCCTCCACACTCCAGCGCATGCTGCTCGACGTCGTGGAAGTCGGCGGCGACGTCGACTGGCTTCCCATGCGCGCTGCCGGTGTCAGCCTGGTCATCAGCGACATCACCCTTTCCGGCGCCTGACGGTGCCCGCAGCGCATTCCGCCGCCGTTGCGCGTCACCCGCACCTGGCGCAGCCGTTGCCGCCCGGGTGGGTGCGCGTCGACTTGCACAGTCACACCATGTGGAGCGGGGACAGCACAACGACGCCCGACGAGGTGGAGGAGGCGGTCGCCGAAGCAGGGCTCGACGTGCTGTGCATCACCGATCACAACGCTGTCCGCGGTGCTGCCGAGCTGGCCAAGCGGTTGCCCTGCAGAGTCATCCTCGGTGAGGAACTGAACACGCACGCGGGCGAGATCATCGGCCTGTTCCTCACCGAGAGGATCGCTCCGGGCGCGCCACCGGCCGACGCTGCACGAGCGATCCGCGACCAGGGTGGCGTCGTCTACGTCCCGCATCCGTTCGATCCGATGCGACGCAACATGGCCGAACCGGCGCTCTACGAACTCGCACACGCCGGCCTCATCGACGCCATCGAAGTACTCAATGCGAAGACCAGCCTGCGCAGCCTCAACGAGAGGGCGGCGGCATTCGCCGAGGAGTTCGACCTGCCCGGTGGCGCGGGCAGCGACGCACACGTACCGCTCGCGCTCGGCAGTGCGTACGTGGAGATGCCCGATTTCGACAGCCCGGCCGACTTCCTGGCCAAGCTTCGTGAAGGTCGCACCGTCGGACACCACTGGGACGAACACCGTCCCTGGAAGCCGCGCATCATTCCCAGCCTTCGCAACGAGTAGAACTGACAACCGTGCCCATCCTCCACGCCATCGTGCTCGGCCTCGTGCAAGGCCTCTCCGAGTTCCTCCCCATCTCGTCCAGCGGGCATCTGCTGCTCGTGCCCTGGCTGTTCGGATGGAACGACTTCTCCGGTGACCCGCAGATCGAGAAGGCGTTCGACGTCGCGTTGCACCTGGGCACCCTGGTCGCCGTGGTCGGCTACTTCTGGAGCGATCTCGTCGTGTACGTGCGAGAGGGCCTCCGGCTGGTCATCAAGCGCGAGAAGCCCATCGATCCGCAGGGCCGGTTGGCATGGCTGCTCGTCCTCTCGTCGGTGCCCGCTGCGATCGCAGGCGCGATCGGCGAGAAGTACATCGACGAGAAGTTGGGTACACCGTTGCTGATCGCCATCTCGCTGATCGTGTTCGGCGTGCTGCTCGCGTGGGCCGACCGTCGAGCCGGTGCGAGAACGCTCGACGACTACACGTCGAAGGACGCGCTGAAGGTCGGTGCCGCTCAGGTCCTCGCGCTCAACCCCGGCACCTCGCGCAGCGGAATCACGATGACGGCTGCTCGCCTCATCGGCTTCACCCGTGATGCGGCAGTGCGCGCGAGCTTCCTGATGGCGATCCCGGTGACGGCAGGCGCCGTGGCCTACAAGATGATGAAGCTGCTCAAGGGTGGCATTCCCCACGGCCTCGCGATCCCGATGGTCGTTGGCATCATCACGTCGGGTCTGGCCGGTTGGCTGGCCGTGTGGGGCACGCTCAAGATCATTCGCACCAGGTCGTTCATGCCGTTCGTGATCTACCGCGTGGCACTGGGCACGCTCGTGTTGCTGCTGATCGCGACGGGCGTACGCTCCGCCTGATGAATCAGCCGTCAGTAGCGCAGCCGCTGGTGCTCCAGCGGGTTCCGCTCGGTTTCCAGTGGGCCACCGCCGACCCGTTCCTGTTCTGCGTCCACCATCTCGATCTCTATCCGGAGGGCAACGCCGAGTTCGGACCGCAGGGAACGCTCGTGGGCCGTTCCCTCGGTAACGACTTCGAGCCGCGCGACGGATGGCGGATGTACCACGGCAGCACCGTGCCCGGCTTCCCCGAGCACCCGCACCGAGGCTTCGAGACCATCACGTTCGCGCGCAAGGGGTACATCGATCACAGCGACTCGCTGGGGGCGGCCGCCCGCTTTGGTCGCGGCGACGTGCAGTGGATGACGGCCGGCAGCGGCATCGTGCACTGCGAGATGTTTCCCCTGCTCGACGCCGACGGCCCCAACACCGTCGAGCTGTTCCAGATCTGGATGAACCTGCCGGCCAGCGACAAGATGGTCGACCCGTACTTCACGATGCTGTGGAGCGAAGACATTCCGCAGCACACGCACGTCGACGATGCGGGTCGTGAATCCACGGTCACCGTCATCGCCGGTCGCTACGCAGGCCTGACGCCCCCGGTGCCGCCGCCGGCCTCGTGGGCATCGCGTCCCGAAGCCGACGTGTCGATTCTGCACATCGTCATGCAGCCCGGTGCCAGCCTCACGCTGCCGGCCGCCGATGGCACCGAGACCCTGCGCGTGTTCTACATCTTCGAAGGTTCCGTCGCAGTGGGCAGCGAGGATGTCGCCACCAGCACCGGTGCCGTCGTCGACGCCTCCCAACCAGCACCCCTGGTGGCCGGCTCTGAGGGCGCCGAGATCCTGATGCTGCAGGCCCGGCCGATCGGTGAGTCGGTGGCGCAGTACGGGCCGTTCGTGATGAACACCGACGCCGAGATCCAGCAGGCCTTCGCCGACTACCGGCGCACAGGCTTCGGTGGCTGGCCATGGGACCGCCCGGACCCGGTGCACGCGCCCGATGCCGGTCGTTTCGCCACTCACGCAGACGGTCGCCAAGAAGTTCGGCAGCCTGCGTGAGCGAATCACGTCACCCGGCAACCATCGCCGTCTCATCCGGTCGCCCGCATCAGATTGGCGACCCGCTCAACCATCCGATCGTGATGGCCAGCAACTTCCGTGGCGAAGCGGGGGAATACACCCGCACGCACGGCACGCCTGGATGGATTGGTCTCGAGGAAGCTGTCGGAGCGCTCGAAGGTGGTCGCGCCGTCTCGTTCTCCTCAGGCATGGCTGCCGCCGCGGCGGCGCTCTTCGCGCTGGCGCCGAAGGTGCTCGTGCTGCCCAGCTACTCGTACCTCGGCGTGCGCGCCCTGGTGGCCGACCTCGTGCAGCAGTCGCGCCTCGAGGTGAGTTTCGTCGACATCGGCAACACCGCCGATGTCGTCGCAGCCAGTGCCGGTGCCGACGTCGTGTGGATCGAAACGCCGACCAACCCCACGCTCGACGTCGCCGACATCCCTGCCATCTGTGCAGCGGCTGCTGCAGCGGGTGCGAAGGTGGTCGTCGACAGCACCTTCGCCACACCAATCTGCGCGCAGCCACTCGCTGACGGCGCGACCATCGTGCTGCACAGCGGCACCAAGTTCATCGGCGGCCACAGTGACCTGCTCATCGGCCTCGCCATCGCAGCTGACGATGCAACGTACGACCGCCTTCATCAGACGCGGCTGGTGAACGGCAGCACGCCCGGCTCGCTGGAGGCGTTCCTCGCGTTGCGCGGTCTGCGCACGCTGCCACTACGCATGGAGCGCATGCAGTCCAACGCGATGGAGATCGTCAATCGACTCCGAGCCCACCCGGCAGTCGTCGACGTTCGCTATCCGGGTTTCAGCGCGATGGTGTCGTTCGTGCTGGCCGGTGGGTCCGATGCGGCGGACGGTGTGTGCCGAGCCGTGCAACTGATCGTGCCGGCCACCAGCCTCGGCGGAGTGGAGACCTCGTTGGAACGTCGCCAGAAGTACGCCGGCGATGCGCACGTCGCCCCCGGACTGATCCGGATGAGCGTTGGCATCGAACACATCGACGACATCTGGTCCGACCTCGCGCAGGCGCTGCCCACATCCTGAACGTCAGTCGGGTTCTGTAGGTCGCACGACGACGACCGGTACCGCGGCCGAGTCGAGGACGCTGTTGACCGTCGAGCCGAGGAGACGGGCTCGCAGCCCGCCACGACCGTTGGAACCAAGAACCAGGAGATCGCCGTCTCGCACAGTTTCGAGCAGAGCGGTCACCGCACTGCTCTCCACCAGCTCGCCGGTGACAGTCGCCCCACAGCGCTCGCGAGCGAGCTCGAGCGAGCGGTTCAGCGTGCAGTCGGCATCGACCTCGGTGAGGTCGCGGGCCTGTGTGGCACTGGCATCGACGGGCGCATACGCGTACGACCAGCCATGCACCATGTGCAGGTTGACGTTGTGGCGATCAGCCTCGTCAGCCGCCCACATGACGGCTGCATCCGATGTTGCAGAGCCATCGATGCCGACCACGATCCGGTCCGGGGCACCACGGGTTGCGGCACCGCGGATGACTGCCACGGGGCAAGGGCTGTTGCGCACGAGTTGCCGCGGCGTGGTGCCCAACCAGAACGCTGCGGCACCCGCCCGGCTACTGGCGCCCACGACGACGAGGTCGGTGGGCGTGACGCCGGTGAGGAGCGCGCCCGCCGCCGGACCGGGCACGACATCTGCCGTCACGGCCAGACCCGGGTGCTGGGCAGTGATCGTGGAGGTCATCGCGTCCGATGACGTCACCGACGCCTCGCGGATGGCCTCGTAGGCGGCCCCGGAGTTCCAGCCGAGTGCAGCCTCGCCTGCCATCACGGGCATTTCCACACAGGTGACGATGCGCAGTGTGGCACCGCGAACTTCCGCCTCGTGTGCAGCCCACGCGACAGCTTCTGCTGAGGTCTCGCTGCCGTTGTAACCGACGTTCACTGTTTCGCTCATGAGTTCATGATCTCCTCGCTCGGTGGGTGTCACTAGAGTCCCCGGTCCCGGATGTGATCAAGCGTGGGTGCACGACCACCACCGGGCAGTCTGCCTGCTCGACCGCCGCAAGGGCAACCGAGCCGAACTGCAGTGTTCGGTAGCCGCTGCGACCGCGTGAGCCCACCACCAGCAGGTCGGCGTAGGCGCTGGCCGCGATGAGTACCTCATCGGCTGGACCGTGAATTGCGTGTCGCTCGATGGGCGCCGCCGGCCCCGGGTCGTACAGGTCGGCGGCCAGATCGGCGATGCACTGCGCATCTGCGTGGCGCAGGTCGCGGGCCCGCAGCGAGCGGTCGTTGTCGGTGGGCTCTTGCCAGGCATGGATGACGGTGATCGATGCTCCGTGACGCGCTGCTTCGACCACCGCCCAGTCCAGTGCGGCCGCTGAGGCATTGGAACT
This sequence comes from Ilumatobacteraceae bacterium, assembly GCA_035432905.1. Classification (GTDB taxonomy): domain Bacteria; phylum Actinomycetota; class Acidimicrobiia; order Acidimicrobiales; family Ilumatobacteraceae; genus UBA668. The sequence goes on from DAORTY010000016.1 coordinate 13,197, forward strand.
GTCGACGCCGACGACGATCCGTCGAAGCCGTTCGCGCGGTGTCCCGCGGACGACGACCATCGGGCACGAGCCCCGCCGGCCACTGCCTGCGGCCGGCTCGGTGCCCACGATCAGCAGTGTTGCGTCCGCTGCTTCATCGAGGAACCCATCAGGGTTGCTGCCCCGTGTCTCGAGGACACGTAGTGCGCAGTGCCTTGCCGTTGCTTCGCGGGTAGCCCACGCAAGCACACTGGCGTCGGCCGCGGAATCGTCGAGTCCGACGACCAGGCGGTCGGTTTCAGGCACCTTGAGTTGCACACCGCCCAGACTGGTGGGCGGGGAGGGCGCCTAGCTAGGGCCTTGCGACCCTTTCACGTGGCATTGGTGGGCTCGCCGACGGGAACTTCCCACAGTGCCACCGTGCCCGAATCATCGCCACACGTGATGGAGAATCGGCCACCGAGTGATTCGGCGCGCACCAGCATGTTGTCGAGCCCGCTGCACAGATGGCCTGGAACAGGTGCGAAGCCGACGCCATTGTCGACGACCCGCATCGTCAGTTGGCCGTTCCGCAAGGTCACGAACACCTGTGCCGACGAGGCACGCGCATGGCGAGCAACGTTGGACAATGCCTCGCGCAGGCACAGCAGCAGGTGAGCCCTGGTCGGTTCCATGACGGTTGTGTCCACGGGGCCGACGATGTCGCACTGGGGTTTGTACCCAAGGGCCTTGGACGACTCCTCGCAGATGGCGACGATGTCGCTGCGCAGGCTCTGCGTCGTCGACCAGCGCTGGTGCAGTTCGAAGATGGTCGAACGAACCTGGCGAATGGACACATCGAGATCGTCGACGGCGCGCATGATGCGCTCGACGGCAACGGGTTCTTTGATCATCTGCGCTGCGGCCTGCAAGGAGAGGCCGGTGGCGAACAGCCGCTGGATCACGTCGTCGTGCAGATTGCGGGCGATTCGTTCGCGCTCGTCGAGAACTCCCGCCGTACGGCTCTGTTCGTGCAGCCGGGCATTTTCGATTGCCAGACCGGCAGCAGCGGCGAGACCGACCGCGAGTTCCTGGTCGACATCGGTGAACTCCTCGCCGTTGGCCTTGTCGGTGAGATACAGGTTGCCGTAGACCACGCCGCGCAGGCGGATGGGCACGCCGAGGAACGACGTCATCGGCGGATGCCCCGGCGGAAACCCGAACGATTCGGGGTGGGCGGTGAGATCGGGGAGCCGCAATGGCTTTGGTTCGAGGATGAGCAGCCCGAGAATGCCGTGCCCTTCCGGCCGGGCGCCGATGCGCTCGGTCTGCTCGTCATCGAGCCCCACCGTCACGAACTCGGACAGCCTCGAGCGCGACTCGTCGAGAACTCCCAGTGCCGCGTACTGCGCATCCACCAGTTCGGCGGCGGTTTCGGTGATACGCCGTAGTGCGCCGGCCAGGGTCAGTTCGGAGCCGATCGCCATCACTGCGTCCAGCAGTCGGAGCAGTTGTTGACGGCCTGCGAACTCGAATCGATTAGGCACCCGCACAGGCTACGGCGGAGGGTTACGACCTGCTGCAGCTAGGTTGTGAGAATGACCGTGATCAGGGTGTTCCTTCTCGACGATCATGAAATTGTTCGACGAGGAGTGCGCGAGCTGTTGGAGAGCGCCGACGACATCGAGGTCGTCGGCGAGGCCGGCACCGCTGCCGAGGCCGTGCAACGTGCGCCAGCGTGTTCGCCCGACGTCGCAATTCTCGATGTCCGGCTACCCGATTGCTCGGGCATCGAGGTGTGTCGCGACTTGCGATCCTTGATGCCTGACGTCAAGTGCCTCATGTTGACGTCGTTCAACGATGACGAGGCGCTGTTCGACGCGGTCATGGCCGGCGCGGCGGGCTACGTGTTGAAAGAGGTGCGCGGTTCCGACCTGATCGAGAGCGTGCGTCGCTCCGCTGCCGGCCATTCTCTGCTGGATCCGGTGGTGACGGCGCGGGGGATCGACCGGCTGCGCAACCCTCCGAAAGACGCGCTGACCGCGACGTTGTCGCCGCAGGAGAGCGCCATCCTCGGCCACCTTGCTGATGGTCTGACGAATCGCCAGATCGCCGAGCAGATGTTCCTGGCCGAGAAGACGGTGAAGAACTACGTCTCCAATCTGCTGGCCAAGTTGGGCATGCACCATCGAACGCAGGCCGCCGTGTACGCCGCCCGCCTCGCCGAGCGCCGTTCGCCACCGCAGTAGCAGTTGCAGGCCAGGTAGGGAACAACGTCATACGAGTCGTGGTCAGACTGCTCTGACGCTGTCGGAGCAAGTTCTTTACGGTGATGGTCATCAAGAAATGACCTACACGGAGGAATACCTCGATGAGTTCCACACACGAAGAATCACCGCTCGCCGCCGAGCCGACCCCTGTAACGCCCGTCGTCGCGCTGCCGCGCCGCAGGATCGACGCCCTCCTGATCGGTGTCGGCGCCGTCATGATGGTCGTCTTCCTCGTCGCCGGTGGCCTGCTCACCTGGGGTGCCAACTTCTCGGACGACTACGTCACCACGGAGCTGTCGTCGCAGAACATTTCGTTCCCCGATGCCGCAGCACTGAAGGAGGAAGGTCGTAACGACCTGCTCGAGTTCGCCGGCCAGCGCCTGACCACTGGCGATCAAGCCGAGGGCTACGCCAGCTTCATCAACGGCCACCTGCAGCACATCGCCGACGGCGCCACCTACGCCGACCTCGGTGGCCCCGAGACGGCCGCCAACAATGCCGTGAAAGACGCGATCGCCGCCAACGCCCCGCAGGACGAGGTCGACGCACTGAAGGCCACAGCCGCTGGCATTAGTGGTCAGCGCAACACGCTCTTCAAGGGTGAAACCCTCAGAGGTCTGCTGCTCACCGCCTATGCCTGGTCGACGGTGGGCACCATCGCCGGCCTCGCCGCCATCGGTGCCTTTGTCGCCGCAGCCATCATGGCTGTCCTGGTGATCCTCGGAGTGGTGCACTACCGCCGCACCATCAAGACCGCCTGACTCCACAGCGCGGAGCTGAGAGTGCCCGGCCCTCACCGGCCGGGCACTTTCGCGTCTGGCGGGTAGCGTCGTCGTGTGGACGGACCAGCCAGAAGCGAACGTGCGTTGCAGCCCGCGGCGCTCTACCGGCGCCCCGTTCCGCTCATCGGTGACGCCACCAGTGCGCACCAACGGGCGACCGATCTCGATGGTTGGGCGTTCGCACCTGACGAGCAGGACACGTTGCACTCGATCATTGCGGCCCGGCGGGACGTGCGCCGTTTCCGCCCCGATGACCTCGACGATGCGACCGTGCAGCTGTTGCTGCAGGCCGCACACAATGCACCCTCGGTCGGCCACAGCCAGCCCTGGCGGTTCATCGTGGTACGCGACGCCGATATTCGTGCCAAGGCCGCCTGGTTGGCCGACCAAGAGCGCCTTGCGCAGGCCGCCGGTCTCGACCCGGATTCGGCTCGTCAGCTGCTGACGCTGCAGTTGGAGGGCATTCGAGAGGCGCCGATCGGCCTGGTGGTGTGCTGTGACCGGCGTACGCAGGCGGCTGGGGTGCTGGGGCGTGCCACGTTCGAGGATTCGGACATGTGGTCGTGCGCCTGCGCCATCCAGAACCTGTGGTTGGCGGCACGCGCGGCCGGTTTGGGTGTTGGCTGGGTCACCCTTTTCCAGCCCGCCGATCTCACCGAGCTGCTGGGGATTCCCGACGGGGTCGAGACCCTCGGTTGGCTGTGCATCGGCTATCCCGACGAGCGACAGGCGGGCCCCGGGCTGGAACGTTTCGGCTGGTCGAAGCGCCAACCACTGGCCGAACTGGTCATGACCGACCGTTGGGAGAACGAGAACGCTCCGACACCTCCTCGCTCGCGCGTTGCCGCCCCCGGGCAGCGCACGGTCGTGGGCGTGCGTGACCATGCCGACGAGCTCCTGACGCCGCCTGGGTCGCTGGGCGTGTTGGACAAGGCGCTCGACCGAGTGATCGCCTGCAGCGGAAGTGCCACACGGCGGGCCACCCTGGTGCTCGCCGTCGGTGACCACCCCGTTGCCGACCTCGGTGTCAGTGCCTACCCGCGCTCGGTGACAGCGGACGTTCTCGCTGCCGCGACGGCGGGGGAGTCGATGGGTATCCGCGCTGCGGATGCGGCCGGGTTGGCATGGACGGTGGTGGATGCGGGTTCGTCCACCGGCGACCTGGTCAGCCTCGATGCGATGACCGCCGCCCGTGCCGCGCAGCTCCTCGACGAGGGCACGCAACTCGGCGCGCTGCGTGCAGCCGATGGGCTCGTTCTGCTCGGCGAAGTCGGAGTGGGCAACACCACCGTCGCCGCGGCACTTGCATCGGCACTGCTCGACCTACCCGCGTCGGCGGTCGTGGGCCTGGGGTCCGGGGCGGACACGGCGATGGTCGAACGCAAGGCGGCGGTAGTGGCGGCGGCAGTGCAGCGCTGGCGTGACCAGTCGAACGGTGCTCGTGATGTGCGCTCGATCCTGAGCGCGCTGGGGGGGCCGGAGTTCGCACTGCTGTGCGGCGTGGTTCTGGGTACTGCGCAGTCCGGCGGCGTGGTGGTGCTCGATGGGCTGGCCACCACGGTTGCCGCTGCCCTGGCATGCACACTAGAGCCGGCCGTCAGCGCTCACCTCGTGGCCGGCCAACGCAGCAACGAGCGCGCTCATTCCACCGTGTTGCAGTTCCTCGGTCTCGAGCCGCTGCTCGACCTTCGATTGCGCGCCGGCGAGGGAGTGGGCGCGGTGCTGGCAGCGCGTCTCCTCCTCGACGGTCTGGAGATTCGCCGCACGACCGCCCGCACTGGCTAGCAGCCCGGGTCGACCGAGCAGCGTTGTGCCGGCAGTGTTCGGCCGGCCGCGCTGAGCACCGTCGAGAGCGGCGGCGAGAGGTACAGCAACAGGTTTGGTGAGCCGGTACCGACGCCCGTGAGGCGGTTGCGTGTCGCGGATGTGACGAGCAACGATTGCACCTGTAGCGCGCTGAGCGTGGGGTGCTGCGTCCACAGAACGGCGAGCGCTCCCGCCACGAGCGGTGTTGCCATCGACGTGCCGCTCTTGACGCTGGTCGCCGTCGGGGTGCCGATCCAGGCCGAACGAATATTGCTGCCGGGCGCGAAGAGGTCGATGCACGAACCGATGTTGGAAAAGCTCGACCTGGCGTCGAGCTCGGTCGTGGCGCCCACCGTCAGCGCTGCTGGAGCACGGGCCGGCGACAGTGTGCACGCATCTGCTCCCGAGCCGTTTCCGGCGGCGACGGCCACCGCAACTCCATCGGCGATGAGCCCGTTGATTGCGTGGTCGAGCGTTGGGTAGCCGGTGTCGCCGCCGATGCTCAAGTTGGCGACCGCACGCCCGGAGACATGGTTGGCGACCACCCAGTCGATACCGCGGATGACGCCGTCGAGTGAGGCCAGGCCGCCGCAGTCCAATACCCGTACGGGAACTATCGTTGCCGCCTTTGCGAATCCGTAGGTCGTGCCGGCAGCGGTGCCGGCGACGTGGGTGCCGTGGCCGAAGCAATCGTCGGTGCCCCAGCCGTCCTGCACGCCGTCGTACCCGGGAGTGACCCGACCGGCGAATTCGGTGTGCGCGGCGTTGATGCCCGAGTCGATGACGTAGATGGTCGTTCCCGACCCGGCGGAAGCTGGATAGGTGAAGCCGTTGTCGAGTGGCAGGTCGGCCTGGTCGCTGCGATCGAGGCCCCATGGTGGAGCCGGTTGCGTGTCGGTTGCGTGGAGCACGTCATTCGGGTCGACACCGACGACACCTGGTAAGGCGGCCGCCGCCTCCGCTTCCCCAGGGGTCATTTCCGCCAGAGAGATGAACAGGCTCGGTGCCACGGGTTCCAGCGCCACACCCTCGCTGCGCAGGTGGGCTGTGGCCAACGAGCGTTGCGCGGCGCGAGAGCTGAACTGGATCAGGTATTCACCCTCGGCCGATACGTGGACGCGAGCGCGTGCCGAGGCGATGCGGGGTGCGGGCGCCTCGCCCGCGCCGATGGCCAGCCATGCCGGTGCCAGCGCTGCGGACGCGAGCATTGCAAAGTGGTGGCGCCGCCGCATAGGGAGAGATTAGGCGATTCTTCGGCGGACTACAGCTCCAGGCGAGCAATCCACAGGCCGGGCGCTTCCAGCTCGGCTGGCGTGGGAAGCGGGTTCGGCTTCCCGAGCAGCTCGGTGAGGCGTCCCTCGCCCACACGATCGGCGACGCCAGCGGTGAAGGTCTTGCCGCGCTGCACCTGCTCCTGCGTCAGCTGCAGACCGAGCAGCCGCTCGACGAACAGGTCGTCGGGTGAGGTTTCCAGTCGACGACGGCGCACTGCCTCGGCAATACGCAACGCGTCGCCACCGATGACGCGGGCGGCGACTGCGTCGACCAGATAGTCGACGGTGCCCACGACGGCGGCCACCGCCGCATCGAGCTGCGGCGCGTGGAGCGCCTGCTCGGGCGACTGCACCGCGCCCAACAGCAGTGCCGGGTCGGAGAGCAACCGCTGCATTGCCTGCATCGGGTCGCCGCCGTCGTCCATGTCGAGCGAGGTCAGCTTGTCGGCGACCGCCGAAGGGTCGGGCCGGAAGGCGCCCACATGCTGACGCACGAGGGCCGTGAACTGATCGCGCAGCGCCGGAATGTTGAACAGCGTGTGGCCGATCATCTCCTGCGCCAGCACCCACAGCCGCATCTCGTCGATGGGTAGCGCCCACTCCGTCGCGAACTGGTCGATGGTTGCAGGAACCACGAGCAGCGCGTGGTCGCTGCGCGGGATGGGCAGGTCGTACTGGCCGAATGTGCGGCCGGCCATCCGGCCCACCATCGAACCCACGGCCATGCCCATCATGGCCGGCGCCATCATCTGGCTGAGGTTGGCCATCATGGCCATCATCGGATCGCTGTCGGCCAGTGCTTCCACGTCGCTGCCCTCGGCGCGGCGACCCAGCGAGGTGGCCAGCTCGGTGAACAGCGGCCGGTATGCCTCCAGCGTGCGCTGCGCCCACACACCCTTCGTGACCGGGGTGATCTCGGGGAACTGTGTGTCAATGGCGGTCAGGTCGCGCACGTGCATCTCGATGATGCGTGCCAGGTCGGCGAGCGCGATTCGAATGGCGGGGTCGACATTGGGTTCGCCGGCGCCACCGTTGCTGGCAATACCCGCGAACTGGCGGGCCGCGTCCCAGTTGAGCGGGCCCTGCCCGGCCATTGCTTTGGCCAGGTCGCCGAACATCGGAAGATTGGCGAACGGGTTGTCGCCGGACTCGGGCGGAGTGAAGTCGTCAGCCATGGGCCAAGCCTAGGGCGCTCTCTGCGGCGGTCGCGTGCAGCGGGTAGCGTCGTCGAGATGAGCGTGAGCGGCAGCACCGTCACCGCCACACCCGTGTGGGTGAGCGATGGCACCGGCGGGCTCGGCGCTCGCGTGCTGCGGCTGCTCGCGGCCAGCGACATTGCCGCCGCTGCCGAGCCGCACCTGTGCGATGTGCTGGTGTGGTTGGCCGCCACCGACGCCGATGCCCGGGCCGTGCGACGTGAGAGCGCGCTCGCGGGCCTTCACTCCGCGCTGCACGACCACCCCCAGGTGTGCCACGTGGTGTTGGTCTCGTCGGCGATGGTGTATGGCGCATGGGCCAACAACCCGGTCCCGATCACGGAAGATGCGTTGCTGCGACCCGACGTGGATTTTCCGTTTGCGCGTCAACTCGGGGCCGCCGAGCAGTTGGTCGACGAGTGGCGGCTGTCAGTGCCGGGCCGCTCGGTGACCGTGCTGCGCCCGGCCATCGCGATGGCCGCCGATGGCACCAGCAGGTTGGCGAGCGCATTGGCGGCGGGCATGGGCCAGCGGCCGGGTGAGGCCGACCCGCCGGCACAGTTCCTGCACCTCGACGATCTTGCCACCGCTGTACTGCTGGCCGTCGAGCAGCGGTTGGACGGCGTGTACAACGTCGCTCCCGATGGGTGGGTGGCGGGCGAGCGTGTCCGGGCGCTGGCCGGCGCAGTGCCCCGCGTGAAGCTGCCCGACCGCTTGACCGAGGTCATCACCAACCTGCGCTGGCGCTTCCAACGCGGCCCGATCCCTCCGGGCCTGCGCAGCTACACGCGCTGGCCCTGGCTGGTGGCCAACGACCGACTGAAAGCAGCCGGCTGGTTGCCGGTGGTCACCAACGAGCAGGCATACGTGGAAGGCACCGAGGCGAAGTGGTGGACGATGGTGTCGCCGAAGCGTCGTCAGGAGATCGCCCTCGGTGGTCTCGGAGTGGTGCTTGCCATCGTGGCGACTGTCGTGACCCTTGCGGTCCGTCGTGCGCGCGCCCGTCGCCGCTGAACCCCGCACGAGGCGCGGCCGGTCAGAGGGTAGTTCTTGGGTCGCCCAGTCGTACGTCGAACGTGGCGAGCGTGCCATCGGGGTGGCGCACGCGCACGGGAATGACGTCACCGGGCTGGTGGCCGGCGAGCACGGTGGTGACGCTGCGTGGGTCGCTGAGAGTGGTTCCGTCGAGGGACTGCAGCACATCGCCACTGGTGAGGCCGGCAAGAGCGGCAGGGCCGGCAGGGTCGACAGCGTCGACGACCAGTTCGCCGGCGGCGTTGGTCGTGACAGCGATGCCGAACCACACGGACGCTGAACTCGCGTAGCCGGCAATCGCCTGCTGCAACTCGTCGAGGTCGCCCAGCTGCACCAGCCGACCGACGCCGTCACTGTGCGAGCACAACGCCACGAGTTCGCCGCGCTGGTTGACGACGGGGGTGCCTTCGAGAATCGAGTCGTCGGCTGCCCAGACGCTGTCGATGGTGTTCTCGTCAGTGACGATCAGTGTCATCTGCTCATCGCCGAAGAAGGTCAGCTCGTCGCCCGTCGTCACGACGGGTGAGACGGTGAACGACGCGATGCCGGCAATGCTCGTGCCGTCCTCGTCGACGAGTGGCGCCAGTACCGCCAAGCCACGCCGATCATCGACGAACAGAACTCTTGCAGCACCGGTGGTGCCGTCGGACAGGACCAGGTCCACAACTCGGTCGGCGGTGACTGCCTGTGCCGTGGTGATCAGCAAGCTGCCGCCGTTGACCGACACGGCAACCGCAACAGGGCTGATGTCGCTGCCAGCGGTGACCTGATACGTGGGCATCGGCTGCGTGACGAGGGCGGCCACCGAAGTCTGCGGAGGGTCGCTGCCCACGACGGGTGGGGTGCTGGTGGTGACACTGGCGATCGTGCCCTGCACCAGGCTGGTGGCGACCTTGGTCGGAAGGCTCGTGCGGCTGGTGAACACGCCGCTGCCGGACAGCTCGGACACCGTGGATCGTGCGGTGGCCACAGGATTGCGGCCGGCCTGCGTGGGCACCATGGTCCACAGCACTGCAATCGCGAGCAGGCCGCCGATTGCACCGGTGGCGGCGGTGAGGCCGCGCCCGATGGTGAGCGGCGGCTCGGAACGCACCCAGGCTTGCTCGCCGATTTCGCTGGGGTGACGCCATGGCCGCTCGTGAGCCGGCAAAGGGGCACGATCACCCTTCTCGTCATCGTTCCAGTCGGTCGGGCTCACGAAGGGGTGAGGTTAGTGACCATTGCGTTGCAAGTGGGGTCGCGCGCCGTCGGGCTCGGTGGCTGCGACCGCGATCACGGCTACCATGCCTAGTCGTGCGCTCTCCTGTATCTGGCAACTCATGGTTGGGTCTCACCGACCAGGTTTTGCCCGTCGGCGCCGTGTACGACTGGTGCCTGCAGGCCAATTGCGGCGCCGTGGTGCTGTTCAGCGGCACCGTGCGCGATCATGCGCTCGACGAGCAGGGTCGGCTGCGCGAGGGAGTCAGCCACCTCACGTACGAGGCGTACGACGAGCAGGTCGTGCCCGCGTTCGAAGCGATCGTCGCCGAGCTCCGTCAGCGGTGGCCAGACACAGGACGTGTTGTCGTGTTGCACCGCACCGGTCGCCTGTCGCTGATGGAGAGTTCGGTGTTGGCGGCGGTCAGCGCACCGCACCGGCCCGAGGCGTTCGAGGCGGCTCGCTTCGCGATCGACGCGTTGAAGGCGAGTGCCCCCATCTGGAAACACGAAGTGTGGTCCGACGGTTCCGACTGGGGCGCCAACGCGCACGACCTGATCGACCCCAGCGAGGTCACTTCGTGATCTACGTCGTCGTCGCTGTCGCCGTCATCATCGTGGTCGTTCTCGGTGTGCTCCTGTCACGGGGTGGGTCGCGCCAAGAGCCTGGTGTGATCAGATTCCGCAAGCACATCGATGCGCTCTCACCCGAATCCCGCCGTGAGGTCATGGACCGCGTGCGGCCCCCGCAGCGAGACGACGAAGAGCCGAAGGACTGACACATGGCACGCGACCTCGCAATCGACCTGGGTACGGCCAACACGCTGGTCTACATGAAGGGCAAGGGCATCGTGCTCAACGAGCCCTCAGTGATCGCGCTCAACCGTCAAACCGGCGAGGTGCTGGCAACGGGCCGTGAGGCATGGCAGATGATCGGCCGCACACCCGGCTACATCGTGGCGGTGCGTCCGCTGCGAGGCGGTGCCATCACCGACTTCGAGATCACCGAGCGCATGATCCGTCTGCTACTGCAGCGCGTCGGTGTCAGCCGTTTCACTCGACCCAAGGTGGTCATCTGTGTGCCGTCGGCCATCACCGAGGTCGAGCGCCGCGCAGTCACCGATGCCGCACGTCGAGCCGGTGCAGCCGATGCGCAACTGATCGAGCAACCGATGGCAGCGGCCATCGGCGCCGACCTTCCCATCGACGAGCCCATCGGCAACATGGTCATCGACATCGGTGGTGGTACCTGCGAAACGGCAGTCATCAGTCTTGGTGGCATCGTCGCTCTCGAGGCCGTCCGCGTGGGCAGCTTCGACATCGACGCGTCGATTCAGGCGTACGTACGGCGCGAGCACGGAATTGCCATCGGCGAGCGAACTGCTGAGGAAGTGAAGGTAGCCATCGGTTCCGCGTCAGAGACCGAAGACGAGAGCCAGGCCGAGGTGCGCGGTCGCGACCTGATGACCGGCCTCCCCAAGACCGTGATCCTCACGCCCGAGGAGATCCGATTCGCGATCGACGACGTCATCAGCAGCATCATCGCCTCGGTCGTTCGTTGCCTTGCCAAGGCCCCGCCCGAGCTGGCCCAGGACTTCCTGGTCCGTGGTATGTATCTCGTCGGCGGTGGCGGTCTGCTGCGCGGGCTGGCGCAGCGCATCGAGAAGGAGACGCAGGTTCCGGTGCGCATGTCCAACATGCCGCTGGAGGCCGTGGTGATGGGTGCCGGTCACTGCATCGAGCACTACGACGCCCTCAAAGGCATGTTCATGGGCGCCCGCCGCTAGTTCCAGCGCCGGAGAGACCCCGAGACAAGAGGTTCGAGAATGCGGTCGTTGATCGACAAGGGACACCTTCTGGATGCGGGCCTAATTGCCATTCGTTCGCAGTACTCGGTGCCAGAGGCATTCCCGCCGGCCGTTCTCGCCGCTGCCGAGGTCGCGGCCACCCGTGCACCGACGCAACACGTCGACCGCACCGATTGGCCGTTCGTCACGCTCGACCCGCTGACCAGCACGGATCTCGATCAGGCGTTCACCATCGAACGAGTCGGCGACGACCTGATCCTGCACTACGCCATCGCCGACGTCGCGTGGTTCGTGACGGCCGGTGATGCGCTCGACACCGAAGCCTGGAAGCGGGGTACGACGCTGTACCTCCCCGACGGCAAGGCCGGGCTGTACCCACCCCGGTTGGCGGAAGATTCTGCCAGCCTGCTGCCCGACGGACCGCGACCAGCGGTGATCTTCCATGTGCGTGTCGGAACCGACGGCGCCGCAGCGCTCGACGGTGCCGAGCGGGCAATCATCCGCAACCGCGCCAAGCTCGCGTACGAGTCCGTCACCGCGGCGCAGTTACCGGCTGACTTCGATGAGTTCTCTCGTCGCGTACAGGCCGCTGCCACCGCGCGCGGCGCGGGCACCATCGAGCCACCCGAGCAGCTGGTCGAGCGTGTCGGCGACGGCCAGTATCAGCTGGTGTTCCAGCCGCGCTTGGCCTCAGAGGATCAGAACGCAGCCATGTCCTTGGCCTGCAACCTCGCGGTCGCGCAGGCGATGCTCCATGCGCACACCGGCCTCTTCCGCGTCATGCCAGAGCCCGACGAGCGGGCAGTGAAGCGACTGCGGCACACTGCGCACGGCTTGCGGATGAAGTGGGGGGCCGGGCAATCGTTGGCGGAGTTCTCGCGCACCCTCGATGGCAACGACCCGAAGCACGCCTCGTTCATGTTGGCAGCGCGCCGTGCAGGTGGCGGTGCCGACTACCAGCAGTTCACCCCCGGCGTGACGCCGTGGCATTCCGCCATGGCCGCGACCTATGCGCATGCCACCGCCCCACTTCGTCGCCTGGCCGATCGCTACGTGGTGCAGGTGGTGCTGGCCATCGCGAATGGCACGGCGGTTCCCGACGATGTCGCCGACGCGCTGCCACGGTTGCCCGAGCCGATGGATCGCGCCGACTCGACCGCCAACCGCATCGATCGTGCCGTGCTCGACCTTGCCGAGGCGGTCATCATGCATGGCCACGAAGGGGAGTCGTTCGACGCAGTCGTTGTCGATGTTGACGATGACGGCACTCGCATTCAGCTGCTGGACGTGGCCGTGGTCGCCAAGGTGAGGGCAAATGGCGTCGAGCCAGGTGACAACCTGCGGGTGAAGTTGGTGGGTGCCGACGTCGACAAGCGAACCGTTCAGTTCGAACGAGTCTCGTAGCGCGCACGCGCGCCGCCCCGTTACGCAGCAGCCACGCTGTAGACCGCGTTGTCGTTCAGCGAGAGCACATACAGCGCTCCGTCAGGGCCGGCGCAGATGGCGCTGACGCCGCTGACGGTGCCCAACTCGACCTGTCCCGTGAGTGTGCCGTCGGTGGCCTGCAGCGCCGTCACGATGCCGCTGCAGTAGTCGCTGAACAGGTACCAGCCGGCCAGCGATGGCACCTCGCTGCCGTGGTAGACAGCGCCACCGCTGACCGAGCAACTGGCGTCGCCGTGTTGATATTCGAAGAGCGGCATCGTGACGCCCTCCATCGACTGATCGTCGTTGAACCGGTGTGTCCCCTCGAAGCCACTCCATCCGAAGTTCAGGCCGCGACCGCCGCCGTCGACAGCACGGGCGAGGTCGATCTCCTCCCACTCGCCCTGGCCGACGTCGCCGATCCACAGATCGCCGGTGGCCGGGTCGAACGAGAAGCGCCACGGGTTGCGCACACCGACCGACCAGATCTCCGGTCGGGCATCGGTGACGCCGACGAAGGGGTTGTCCGTGGGGATGGTGTACGGCTTGTTTCCATCGGGGGTGGGGTCGATGCGCAGCATCTTGCCCAGCCACTCGCTCACGCTCAGCGCCCGCCGATCTGGGTCGTTGGCCGCGCCGCCGTCACCCATCCCGATGTAGAGGTAGCCGTCGGGGCCGAACTCGACGTTGCCGCCGTTGTGGTTCGGGTAGGGCTGATCGATGGTGAGCAGTGTGCGGGCGCTTGCCGGGTCGAAGGTGCCGTCGGCGGCAACCGCATACTCGGCGATGACGGTGGCTCCGTCGGTGTTCGTGTAATCGATGTAGGCCAGCGGTTCGGTGGGGTGAAAGGCCAGGCCGAGCAGCCCCTGCTCGTTGCCGCTGACGATGATGGAGCTGACGTCGAGCACCGGCGAGCCGGCGACTCCATCGCGCACGGGGACGATCGTCCCTCCCTGCAAGGCGATGTACAGCGCACTGTCGCCATCGCGCCAGGCGAGGTCGACCGGGCTGGGGAGATCGCCGGCGAACGGTGCGAACGCCACCTGGTCAGCCGTGAGGGCAAGAGCCGTCGTGTCGGTCGTCGAATCGCTCGTGACCGTGCCGGCGGAATCGGGGGGCAGCGTCGTCGGCGTCGTCGCCGTCGTCGTCGAGAAGGTGACCTGTGGAGCGCTGGCGACCGATGGTGAACTGTCGCTGTCGGCAGCGCAGGCCGTGAGCAGCACAGTGGCGAACACGAGCGCGGTAGTGGGCCGCCTCATGTCTGCGGCACCCGCACGAGACCCTCCTGCACGACCGTGATGGCGAGCGCGCCATCGGCGGTGAAGATGTTGCCGCCGGCAAGACCGCGGGCGCCGCCGGTGGAGATGGGGCGCTGGTCGTACAGCAGCCAGTCGTCGGCTCGGAACGGGCGGTGGAACCACATCGCGTGATCGAGGCTGGCCATCTGCATGCCGGGCGTCTCCCACGAGAGGCCGAACGGCAGGATCGTGGTGTCGAGCAGCGTCATGTCGCTGGCATAGGTGACGATGCACGCGTGCAAGGTCGGGTCATCGGGCAGCGTGCCGTCGGCGCGCAGCCACACCTGCTGATCCAACGCCGTCTGCCCGTTGCGGCTGAACGGGTCGGTGCCGAGGTGGCGTAGGTCGATCGGACGAGGACGGTCGTACATCTCGCCCATCCGATCCTTGAACGGCGCCATGCGCGTCTTGAAGTCCGGCAGCGTTTCTGCGGCGGGCACGTTCAACGGCATCGGCACCTGATAGTCGAGTCCTGTCTCGGCGACGTGGAAGCTGGCCTGCAGGTTGAAGATGGCTTTGCCGTGTTGGATGGCAACGACGCGTCTGGTGGTGAAGCTGCGCCCATCGCGAATGCGGTCGACCTCGTACAGGATCGGCACGTTGGGGTCGCCTGGGCGCAGGAAATAGGCGTGGAGCGAATGCACCCAGCGGTCGGGCTGCACCGTGCGAGTGGCGGCAACGAGCGCCTGGCCGGCAACCTGGCCACCGAAAACCCGCTGGCGGTTTTCGTCGGGTGACACACCGCGAAACAGGTTCACCTCGATGGCTTCCAGGTCGAGCAGGTTCACAAGTTCGTCGAGCGCAGTCATTGCGCACGAGTCTCGCAGCCCTCAGCCGGATTCGTGGGAGTTTGTGCGGGTAGGCAGGCGCCACAGCACCCAGTCGCTGTCGCTCCACACGGCCACCCAGCCCATGTCTGCGGCGTCGGCGTCGTCGACCAGCGGCTGGCTCGACGTACTGCCGCGACGCATCATGAGATAGTCCGCACGCTGGCGCACGATCTCCAGCACGTCGGACTGCACGCCGCGCCGGTCGGTGTAGAAGGTCAGCGCGCGCACCTTGAAGAAGGCGACCACATCGTCCTGGTGCGTATAGGTGCGGATCGCGGTGAACGCCGCCTGCGCATACGGAGACTCTGGTCCGTCGACCACCCTGCCGCTGTCGTTGAACGTCTGAGCTGCGCGGACGGCGGACGGAAGATCCGAGATGTGGACGAGGGCGACAGCTGCAAAGAACGCGGTTGCCAGCCACGCTCCGCCGTGCCCTCCAGCCAGGCGGCGGGGGAGTGGAATCGCGGCAATTCCCTGAGCTGCGAAGTAGACGGCGAACGGGGTGATTGCCAGCAAGTAGCGATCGGCAACCGCAGGAATCGTGCCGACGATGACCATCGAGCCGATGGCGAAGGTGGCAAGCGGCGCATCTGTCGCTGGCGACTTCCACAGGCGAACGACGAGGCCGGCCACCACGAGCACGACGACCAGCAGGAGACCGATGCCGGCGAGATCAGGGAAGCCGAGTTGATCTGCAAATGCGGTTCGGAACGGCCCCTGCAACTTCGACCAGGTCTGATGCAGGCCGGAGCCTTCGTACTGCGGAGCCAGCGCGCTGGGCAGCATCAGTTGCAGTAGCAGCACGCTGCCCAGGAACGTGACATACGGGGTTGCGATCTGCACTCGATCGGCGCGGCGCCATCTGCCGCGAAGGTCGAACACTTGGGCGACCCCGATCGCGGCGACAATTGCGAGGCCCTCGCGACGCACGTTGAAGACGCACATCGCCAGCAACCCGAGGGCCACGAGTTGTCTGCGAGTGGCGAGGTCGAGCGCCCGTCCGTCCGTGCGCAGGCGATCCAGCCACCACAACGTCAGCACCACAGCGGCCATGTACGGGAACTCGCTGACCAACTTGTCCGTGTGGATCAGGTACGCGAGCGTCGTGCCAACCGCGGCGACGGTGCAGAACGCCGGCCAGCGATTCATCCGCCGGCGGACAATTGCATGAAAGCCCCACAGGAACCCGACCAGGCTGGCCACCTCGACCAGCTTGAGCGCTGCGTAGTCGAGGCCGAAGAGCCGGTAGAACGGGGCGAGCAGGATGGGAAAGCCCCACGGGTACACGTATGGGCTGAACCCCGGCCTGGCGGCGTTGTCCACGTTGAAGTGGTTGTCCGCAATGACCTGGCCGATGTTGCCGTCGATCAGGCTGCCGGCCTGGCGCAGGTACAGCGTGAAGTCGTCGCCCCACGTATGGCCATTGCGGTGCAACCCCACCGCGGTCCACACCACCACCGCGCTGAGCAACAGCATCGGCCAATGCGCACTCAGCACGCGTCTGCCTCGCGTCCGCCATTCGCGCAAATTCATGCTTGCGATTATGGTGCCCCCATGGCCATCCCCTCGCTCACCGCCGAACTGCGTTCCCGCGCGCTGGCAGCAAAGGGCTTCATGCCGGCAGATGAAGGCGACGCGCTCTATGCCGCCGCGGTCGCAGCCGGTGCGGCTGTTCCCCTGCTGCCATTCCTGGAAGTCGGTTCGTACTGCGGCCGATCGACAGTGTGGCTGGGCGGTGCCGCCCGGGCTGCGGGCACGGTCGTCTTCGCCGTCGACCACCATCGCGGCAGCGAAGAGAACCAGGCCGGCTGGGAGCATCACGACACCTCGGTCGTCGACCCCCGCACGGGCAAAATGGACACGCTGCCCACGTTTCGCGACACGATCCACGACGCCGGTTTGGAGGACGTCGTGTTCGCCGTCGTCGGCCAGTCGCCGGCGGTCGCAGCACACTGGGGCTCACCGCTGGCGTTCCTGTTCATCGATGGCGGCCACGGTGACGAGCCTGCCCGTCTGGACTACGAAGGCTGGACGCCGCACGTTGCGATGGCTGGCACGTTGGCCATCCACGACGTCTTTGCGAACCCGGCCGATGGCGGCCGCCCGCCGTACGAGCTGATCTACCGTCCGGCGGTGGAGAGCGGGCGCTTCGAGGAGATCAGCGCGACGGGCAGCCTGCGCGTGTTGCGCCGCGTCAAATGAACCCTCGCTGCTCGCGCCGTCGGGCGAGTCGCCAGTCCACCATCACTTCCGAGGGGTCGAACAGGTCGAGGTGGTCGGCGGGTTGCAACTGCTGGTTGACACCGACGATCCACTTGTTGGCGTTCGCGACGAGCGCTGTGAGCGCCGCCGGCGACTCTGCACGCCAGAACGTGGCTGCTCGCTGGGCTCGTTCGGGCAACGACTCGTCGCGCAGAAGTCGGCTTCGTTCCCTTCGAACGAACTGCTCTGCCCACCAGCCGTCGCCGCGCTGACTGTCGAGATCCAGCGTCTTGCCGCGTAGGTGCGTGGGTGTCTCGAGGTCGCCACGTGCGATGGCGGCAGCAATCTGTTGTTCGACGATCTGGTCGATCCAACTCACACCGTCGAGAGTACTGCGTCAGCCGAAGTGCACGCCCTGCGCAAGCGGCAGTTCGTTGCTGTAGTTGACGGTGTTGGTGGCCCGGCGCATATAGCCCTTCCATGCGTCGCTGCCGCTCTCGCGGCCGCCTCCGGTTGTCTTCTCGCCGCCGAATGCGCCACCGATCTCTGCGCCACTAGGGCCGATGTTGACGTTGGCGATTCCGCAGTCGCTGCCCGCTGCGCTGCAGAAGCGCTCGGCCTCGCGAACGTCGGTGGTGAAGATGCTGCTGGCCAGTCCCTGTGGCACATCGTTCTGCAGGTGCACGGCCTCCTCGAAGCTGTCGTAGGCCATCACGTAGAGGATCGGGGCGAAGGTCTCGGTCGCGACGATCTCGGTCTGGCCAGGCATCACCGCAATGGCAGGGCGCACATACGCGGCGGCCGGCGCGTCGTCGGCGAGATGGCGTTCGCCACCCACCAACACGCTGCCGCCATCGGACTGGGCCGTCGCCAGCGCGGCTGTCATGCGGTCGAACGCAGTCATGTTGATCAGTGGGCCGACCAGCGTGCCGGCATCGAAGGGGTTGCCGACAGGAAGGCTGCCGAACGCAGTGGCGAGGCGGCTGGTGACTTCGTCGAGACGCGACTGGTGGACGATGAGTCGCCGCAAACTGGTGCAGCGCTGGCCCGCCGTACCTGCGGCAGAGAACGTGACACCACGCACGACCAGTTCCATGTCGGCGCTGGGGGCGATGATGGCCGCGTTGTTGCCGCCCAACTCCAGGATGCTGCGACCGAAGCGACCGGCGACCACCGGGCCCACCTTGCGGCCCATGGCGGTGCTGCCGGTGGCGCTGACGATCGGCACCCCCTCGTGCGCGACCAGCTCGGCGCCGATCGTGCCGTCGCCGAGCAACACCTGGTTGAGGTTGGCGGGTACGTCCATGCCGGCCGTTGCACGTTCGAACAGGGCGTGGGTGGCCATCGCCGTCAGCGGCGTCAGTTCGCTCGGCTTCCAGATCACCGGGTTGCCGCACACCAGGGCGAGGGCGGCGTTCCAGCTCCACACGGCCACCGGGAAGTTGAAGGCGGTGATGACGGCGACCGGCCCCATCGGGTGCCACTGCTCCATCAGGCGATGGCCGGGGCGTTCACTGGCGATGGTGAGGCCGTGCAGCTGTCGGCTGAGACCGACGGCGAAGTCGCAGATGTCGATCATCTCCTGCACCTCGCCCAGCGCTTCGCTCTCGATCTTGCCGGCCTCGAGCGTCACCACGCGGGCGAGGTCGGCTTTGTGGAGTCGCAGTTGCTCACCCAGCCGACGGACCAGTTCGCCGCGCAACGGGCCGGGTGCGGTTCGCCATGTGGCGTACGCCTCGGTCGCCTTGGCGACCATCGTGTCCACGTCGTCGCTGGCGGGCACGAAACCCAGTGAGGCGCCGGTGATGGGTGTGCGCACAGCGTGTGGCCCGGCGCCGATCGGTTGCGCGCCGCATGCATGCAGCGCGTCGTTGGCCAGTGCGGAGAGGGCGTCAGTCGTCGGAAAGCTCACCCCACCATCGTGCCACGCCGCGCGCCTCCCCGGGTTCTCGCCACCATGTCATGCCCTGACTGCGTGGAACCCGTCGGTGACCTGACGCGCTCAGACCTGGGTGGCGATGTCGGCGATCCGCCGTCGTGCGAAGTGGTCGCCGTCGATCACGAGGACAGTGTGCGCCGGCTCCAGCAGCGCGATCTGAACCGCGTCGACCTTGTACACATCGACGCGTGCCTGACTGTCGCCCGTCGCAGCCAGGAAGTGAGCGATGAACATGCCGTCGCCATCGGGCAGATAGATCCAATCCAGTGCGATTGCTCCACCGTCGTCCGTGGCCACCAGCACGGGGAAGTCGCGTGGGGACTGGAATTCGACCGGGAGCGCGAACGTCGTTTCGGCGCCGCCATCGACCCGCACGAGGGTGCCGGCCCCTGAGGCGAGATCCATGCGGAACGTCGTCCGGCGGGAGTCGGGTGTGACAGCGCCGCTGCGGTCCACGTAGGGAAATCGAGTCGAGTCCGCGGTCGGCCGGGTTTCCATGTAGCCACAGCAAGCCACCACCACCAATGAGTCCTTCTGGGGTACAAGGGTGCTGTCGCCCGAGCCGTCGAGTCCCGTCCAGCGCATGACGATGGTTCCCGCGGCGGGCCCGCTCAACGGGATCGCAAGCAGGTCTCTCGACGGGTCGATGATGCCTGGCGTGTTGATGGTCAGGTAGACCACGTCGTCGGGACCCACGCCGACGAGAGAAGGGAAGGCGTCGGCGAACTGATCGGTCAGCGAGACTCGCTGCAACTCGGCCAACCCCAGGCCGTCGTACACCACGAGCGCCTCGGCCGTTGGTTCGTATGCGACGATGCGGCCGTCGTCAGTGATCGTGAGCTGGGTGCAGGTGTATTGGCTCGCACAGCGGTACGGGATGATCGGCTGCACGAGCGCGAGTGTCGTTGGTGCCGTCGTCGTCGGTGTTGTCGTCGTTGGTGCCGTCGTCGTGGCTGGCGTTGTTGTCGCGGTCGTGATGTGTGTTGTCGCAACATCGGTGGAGTTCGTGACGAGGGAGGTGGAGGGGTCGGTCGCGGGGACGATCGACTTGCCGTCGTCGTGTCGCTGACCGAGCACGATCGCGCCACCGGCGACGATCACCATCAGTGCCGCCGCGGCTGCCCAGGGCCGCCACCGTTGGGTGGTGCGGCGTTGCGGCAGTTCCACCGGCCGGCCCGTGTCGCCGGCGGCAATGCGGTGGCGCACTGCGGCGAGCGCGGCGTCGGTCTCGGCGTCGGTCACCGTGGCTCGGTGCGCCGCCGCCGCCGTAGTGGCACTGGCTTGCAGCGTCGCGTCGGCATGGTCGGAGCCGTGAGTGTGAGGTCGGTCGTTCATGAGTGCGCCTCCTGTTGCGCGGCGAGATGGCGGCGCAGGCTGGCCCGTGCCTTGGAGAGGGTCGACTTGACGGTTCCGGGCGAGATACCCAGTGTGTGTGCGATCGTGCTGACCGGCTGGTCCTCGGCGTAGTAGAGCGTCGCGACCGCGCGCTGTGTTGCGGTGAGCGGGGCGATCAGGTCGGCCCACCGCGGGTTCGTCGTGGCGATTGCTGGGTCGTTCGTCGTGTCGTCGTCGGTTCGGTCGGCGCTCAACCTGGTTGCCACGGAATGCTGGACGACCGTGGTGCGGTGGTGATCGATGACCAGGTTCGACATCACGCGCCGACACCACGCGAGCGGTGAGCCGTACGAGCTGAGTTCATCGCGGTTGTGGTACGCCCGCAGCATGGTCTCTTGCGCGAGATCTTGTGCCACCGCACGCGACGACGACATTGCCATGCCGATCACCACGAGCCGGGGGTAGTTGGCTCGGAAGAATTCGTCGTATTCGTCGTCGTGCACGGTTCGCCCTCGTGTCGTGTGGTCACCCACTGAGACGGTTGCCGACGCAGTTCGGTTGCCCCATCCGTCAAGGTTTCTCGAACAGATCAGGGGGTGGGGCGGGGGACGAAGACGTTGGCGGCTGGGCTGGCGCCGGTGATGGCGTCGGCGGCGAGGATGACGGCGGCACCGGTGTAGGCGCTGGTCTCGTCGGGCGGGAAGCGCACGAGCGAGGGATACACGATGCCGGTGTCGTACGCGCCGTCATCACGACGATGCGGTCGGGTCCATGCCAGCAGGTCGCTG
The DNA here is from genome assembly GCA_035432905.1 of Ilumatobacteraceae bacterium. Taxonomy (GTDB): domain Bacteria; phylum Actinomycetota; class Acidimicrobiia; order Acidimicrobiales; family Ilumatobacteraceae; genus UBA668. Next base: position 34,340 of record DAORTY010000016.1, read on the forward strand.
GCGGTGGAGAAGTCGCCGATGGCTGCGTGGGCGATCGATGCCTCCGCGGTCTCGCTGGCGGTCACCCACGGCTCGTCGCTGACACAACGAATGCCCATGCCTTCCATCGCGAACGTGGACCATCCGTCGGCCAAACGGGTCTTGGCCTGCTCGCCGGTCATGCAACCGGCCAACACCGGGTAGTACCAGTCCATTGCCCAGCGTTCCTTGGGCTCGAACGCGTCTGGGTGGTTGGCAACGACATCGGCGAGCAGTGTGCCGGCGGCCGACCAATCGGGCCGCGGCTCGTTGATCAACTCGGCCAGCTGGGCACCGCACTTCAGCGCGTGCGCGATGCTGGATGAGCCCGTCAGCAGCGCGTAGTCCCACGGTCGTTCGTCTTCGGTGCACGCCCACAGCGGTGTGCCATTCGGCTTGCGCATGCCCAGCACCCAGTCGAGCGATCGCTGCACGGTCGGCCACAGGTGGTCGACGAAGCCACGGTCCCACGTGCACAGCCAGTGGTGCCACACGCCGGTCGCGATGTACGCGCACACGTTGGTGTCCAGCTTGGCTTCCTCCACCGACCCGTCGGGCAGGTAATAGTTCCACCAGCTGCCATCGGGAAGCTGGATGTCCATCAACCATTCGTACGCTCGCTCGGCTGGGCCGTGCATGCCGGCGACGTCGAGTGCCATTGCGGTCTCGACGTGGTTCCACGGGTCGCAGTGGCCGCCGGGGAACCACGGGATCATGCCGGTGTCGAGCTGCAGCGCAGCAATCGACTCGGCAGTCTGCACGACGTCATCCGCGCTGAGCACGCCATCCAGGTCTGGAACGCGGCTCACCGGTCCGCCATCCCTGCGGACAGCTTTTGTCCGTACACGATGAAGCTCTTGCCCATCACGGGGGCCAGCCCACGTTCGAGCAGCGCCATCGACTTGGGCTGAGTGGTGATCTCCCACTCGAGCATCTTGCGGTAGCGGGTGACCAACGGGTGGTCGTTGTCGCGCGGGCCGACTGCGCACTTCAGCCACCAGTACGGCGAGTGCAGCGCGTGCGCGTGATGGCTGCCCAACACTTCCAGCCCGGCGGTCCGCAGCTTGGCCTTCAGCTCGGTGGCGCTGTAGATGCGCACGTGCCCGCCGACCGACTTGGGGGCGTGGTACTCGTCGCTGAGCAGCCAGTTGATCTTCTCCGGGTACCACGTGGGAACAGTCGCGGCGAACGTACCACCCGGCTTGAGCACCCGTACGAGCTCGGTGATGGCCGCCACGTCGTCTTGGATGTGCTCCAACACTTCGCTGGTGATGACGCGATCGAACGAGCCGGTTGCGAAGGGCAGCCGGGTGGCGTCACCCTGCAGCGCGCCGACGTAACGGGCCTCGGGAATCTCGCCGGCCTCGACCATCGCGCCGAACGTGCCGCGGGTCTGGATGACCTCATCGGCCATGTAGTCGAGGGCGACGATGTTGGCGCCGCGACGGGCGATCTCGAACGCGTGGCGACCGAAGCCGGCACCCGCGTCGAGCACGAGGTCGCCGGGCTGCAGGCCGAGGCGATCGAATCGAATGGTCAGCAAGAGCTACTTCCCACCGTTCTTGCGCAGGCGACCGTTCTTCTGCAGCTTGGCGACGTTGGCCGGCATGGCCAGCACCTCGCGGTACTGGTCGACGGTCATCTGGGCGCAGTGCTTCCACGTCCAACGATCGACGACGCGGGCACGACCGGCGAGACCGACGCGCGAGCGCAGTTCGGCATCATCGAGACCGCGGCGAATAGTGGCAGCGAGTGCCTCGACGTCGCCGGCCTTGCACTGCAACACGGTGTCACCGTCGCGGCCGGTCACCTCGGGCAGTGCGCCGCCGTCGGTGGCCACCAGGCAGATACCCGTGGCCATTGCCTCGATGGCGGGAAGGCTGAAGCCCTCGTAGAGACTGGGCACGACTGCGAGCTCAGCCTCGGCGTAGAGCTCGACGATGCGCTCGTCAGGCACACCCGACACGAAGTCGATGTGCGGACGCAGCCCCAACTTGTCGATGAGGTCGTTGCTGGCACCCTCACGCGGCTTGCCGATGATGGTGAGACGGATGTCGTCGCGCTCGGTACGCAGCTTGGCCATCGCCTCGAGCAGGTACGACAGACCCTTCAGCGCTACGTCGGCCGATGCGGTGGTGATAAGCCGGCCGGGCTGCCGCGCCACGTCGGGAAGCGGCGTGAACAGCTCGGGGTCGACGCCCACCGGCACCAGCTTCATGCGGTCGAGGCTGACCTTCATGTCGCTGTGGATGTCCTTGATGCTGTTCTCGCTGACCACCACGACCCGCGGCATGCGGCTGGCGACGCGGCCCTGCATCTTCACGAAGTTGTACCAGCGGCCGATGCTCCACCGCTTGCGCCGGCCCTTGGTGTGCGCCATCTCCAACGCACGGTCGCGCGTGATGGGGTGGTGCAGGGTGACGATGGTGGGCATCATCTTCTCGATGCCCAGGATGCCGTAACCGAGACACTGGTTGTCGTGCACCAGGTCGAAGTCGCCGGTGCGCTTCTTCAACGCCTCGTACACGCGCACGCTGAAACCGAGCGGCTCGCCGAACGTGCCCTTCAGGTGCGTGAACACCTCGGCAGCATCGCCCTTGCTCTTGATCTCCCAGTAGCCGGGGAAGCGACCCGGAAAGTGGTCGTTCCACAGGTCGAGACTGGGCAGCTTGTGCAGCGTGACCCGCTCGTCGAGCACCGGGTACGGCTGCCCGCTGTAGACCTCGACGGTGTGGCCGAGATCGACCAGTGCCTTGGTGAGGTGACGCGTGTAGACGCCCTGGCCACCCACGTGCGGCTTGCCGCGGTAGGTGAGGTAGGCGATCTTCAGCGGAGCGTTGGGGTCGAGCCCCTGGGCCCCGGCCTGTGTGGTTGGCCGTGGGGCTACTGCAGACATGGGTGGCAAGGTTACCGGCGCAGGGTTACCCGTCAGTAGCTGTCACGGAAGTGCAACGCGGTGTGACGCGGGTCGCCACGCTCGTTCGGGTAGTGACCAGGCGCCTCCTCAGCAGGATATGACGGTGAAGAACCCCTCGACAGTGGTCACATTGCCGCGAACGTCGCTGACGTACACGGTGTACGAGTAGGCGCCGACTGGGGGTGAAACGATCGACATTTCGCCGTAGACCGCGATGCCCACTCGGTCTGCCAGGTCACTCGCTCCGGTGAGTGCGCCCGTCCACTCCACGGTGGCGGGAATGACGATTGCGGACTCGTCGGTGTACTCGACATAGATGTTGGGCGGACTCCACTGGCATGCCAGCAGCGTGCCGCTCGGCCCATCCGTGAGCGTGAGTTCCGGCGCGTGTTCGGTGCGGGCCAGCAGGGTGACCTTCTTGACAGCTCCGTCGGGGCCCGCCAGCAGCGCTTGCGCCCGCACGTCACCCTCTTCGAGCGAATTGCGATTGAGGGCGACAGTGACCACCTGTGACGCGCCCGGCTGCAACGTGCCCCCGCCGTTGATCAGTGTGAACGGGAAGGTACTGCCGTTGACCGACCAGGTGATGGGCAGGCCGCCGCTGTTGGTGACGGTGAAGGAATCGGACACTCTGTCGGCGCCGAGATCGAGAGTGGTCAGCGACAGGCTGAGTGTGCCCGGCGCAGGAGGCACCGTCGCGGGGATCGTTGTCGACGGGATCGTTGTCGTTGTCGTTGTCGTGGTTGTCGTGGATGTCGAGGTCGTGGTCGAACTGCTCGAGGTGGAGGTCGCCGCGGGCTGCGTCGTGGCGGGCGGAATCGACTCGGTCGTCGCCGGCAATGTGACCACGGCTGTGCTCGGCGTCGAGGTCGCGTCGTCGCGACTGTTCGCAGCGACGATTGCGCCGCCACCGATGCCGATCAACACGGCGGCGACGACGGCAGCCACTGCGACCGGAAGGCGGATGCTGCGCAGCAGACGTGGGAAACCGCCATCGGCATCGAACGTGTACGCGTGCGCGGGGGCGGCCCCGGGCATCCCTGCCTTGGTCAGGATCTGGTCGCGCAGCGCAATCGGTGCGGCGAACGCTGGGGCAGCACCGAGCAACGCGATGGGTGCAGCCTTCTTGCGGGTGCGTTCGCACGTCTCGCAGTTCTCGATGTGGCGAGCGACGCGCTTGCGGATCAGCACGGTGAACTCGCCGTTCCATCCCTGCAACACATCGGCCAGGTCCTTGCAGTCCCTACGGCCGGCGCGTGCGACCACGAGCGCGCCGAGGCTCTTCTCGACGCGCTCGCGCATGCGATGGACCAGCGTGTAGCTCTGCTCGGCGCTGATGCCCAACGCGGCAGCGAGGTCGCTGCCCTGCAGGCCTTGGCGCACGCTGAGCTCCAACACCAGTTGGTCGCGTTCGTCGAGGCCGCACGCGGCGCTACGGACGAGTTCGCCCAGTTCGGCCGCAGAGAGTGCCTCACCGTCGGCGTCGGGGGCTGTCGGGGCAGCCACCTCAGGTGACCCCATTGCCGAGAAGTCGGTGGGCAGCATCCGACCCCGCTTCTTGCTGCGGCGATAGACCTCGTTGCGCAGGATTGCATAAAGCCACGGCTTCAAGCGCTCCGGCTCGCGCAGTTGCCCCATGCGCTCGGCAGCGATCAGGAACACGTCCTGCATTGCGTCCGCCGCCTCGTGTCGATCGCGCAGCATCGCCGCCGCCGTGTCGTACAGCCCAGCGGCGAAACGGTCGTAGATGCCCGCGAGCGCGCCACGATCCCCGGCCGTGTAGGCCGTGACCAGTTGGGCGTCGGTGCGCGTCTCGGGCATGCGTCATGTCCTTCTCCTTGGTGATCAGAGCAAGGAGAAGGACGTTCCTTTCACTTTGTTCGGGATTTCCAGCGGATACTCATGTGGCGCTGCAGCAGGTCGCCGGGTTCCAGACGGGTGGCGCCGCCGATGTTGAACGCATCGGGCGGGCCGCTCTGTGGCTCGATGCAGGTGATGTGGTCGGCCATGTCGTACGCCACCCAGTGGTCGCAGTCGCTGTCGATGGTCACCGTCTGTCGCGGGTAGTGCAACCGCAGCGGTCCCCGCGGCTGGGTGAAACAGTCGTCCCACGGCTTGGGCGTCGGTGCGATCGTGTTTACCATCGGCATGTAGTCGTCGTCGCGCGGGTACATGTTGGTGAACTCGAGTTCCACCGACTGCGGTTTGGTGAAGCACGGGTGCCAGCCGATGACAGCGGGCATGGGGTGGGCGGTCGCATAGACCGACAGCACGGCCGCCAGACCGTGCTCATCGAGTTGCAGATGCTGAGTGGCGCGACCGCCGAATGCCCACGGCAGTTCGGTGGCCATGTCGCAATAGTCCAAGCCTGCGTCGAGCACCTCCCACCGGCTGACGAAGCCGGTGCCGTGGATGGCATGTGGCGGCATGTTGATGGGTAGTTGGTACTCGCGACCATCAAAGCGGAACTGCCCGCGGCGCACTCGGCCTGCCCAGGGCGCCATCGGGTAGCAGCCCCACGTGAACGGCATCTCGGCAGGGTTGTCGTTGAGTAGCGCTTCGCCGTTCACCTGTAGCCGACCGATGCGTCCACCCTCGTCTGGATGCACCGTCATCCAGGCGTCGCCGGCCACCAGTTCGATCATCTCGCCATTCTTCCTCATGCATGCGTACCGTGATGCCCCATGCGTGGTGTTGTGCAGCGGGTTCGTTCGGCGAGTGTGACGGTTGTCGTTCCCGACGGCGACCATGAGTTGGCCGGCCAGATCGGGCAGGGCCTGTGCGTGCTCGTCGGGGTCACTCATGACGACAGGCCGAATCAGGCTCGTAAGCTCGCCGAGAAGATCTGGCACCTGCGGGTGATGGACGACGCGGAGGGCGTGATGAACCTCAGTGTTGCCGACACCACTCGCGAGATCCTGATCGTCAGCCAGTTCACCCTCTATGGCGACACGTCGGCCGGTCGCCGACCCAGTTGGATCGCCGCCGCCCGACCCGAGCACGCCGAGCCGCTGGTGCAGGCAGTGGTCGACCACCTGCGCGCGTTGGGAGCGACCGTCGCCACCGGCCGTTTCCGAACCGAGATGCTGGTGGCGATCGTCAACGACGGCCCCGTCACGGTCATCGTCGACGCCTAGGGCGTTCCACGATGCGGGACAGTTCCGGCAGGCGGAACGGCCTCGTGAGATCAGCTATCGTCGGCGAAATGGCGCTTGCACAACGGCTCGAAAATCTTGGTACGGAAACCGCGTTCGCGGTCTCACTGGCAGCTGCGGACTGGGGGGCGAAGGGGAACCGCATCTACCCGTTCCACCTCGGCGACATCAACCTGGCGACACCCGCGAACATTGCGGTGGCGATGAACCAGGCGATCGCCGACGGGAAGACCGGCTACTGCGCCGCCGCCGGGATCGCATCGCTGCGTGAGGCGCTCGCGCACGATGTCGGCAGCCGGCGCGGCCTCGACTACTCGGCGGCCAATGTCGTCGTGCAGCCCGGCGGCAAGCCGGTCATCGGCAAGTTCATCCAGACAGTGATGAACCCGGGCGAGGCCGTGCTGTACCCCAACCCCGGCTACCCGATCTACGAGAGCATGATCGAGTACTACGGCGGGCAGAGCCTGGCGTACCGCTACGAGCAGCACGCCACAGGGTTCGGGATCGACCTCGATCACCTGCGCGGCCAGATCGCTTCGGCCAAGGGTCGCGTCGCTGCCATCATCTACAACAACCTGCAGAACCCGCTCGGTTGCGAAAGCTCGCCCGAGGAGATGCAGGCCATTGCCGACATCGCCATCGAACACGACCTGATCGTGCTGTCCGACGAGGCCTACTTCGAGATGCGCTACTCGGGCGAGAGCACCTCGATTGCGTCGCTGCCGGGCATGTTCGACAGAACGTGCATCCTCTACACCTTCTCGAAGAAGTTCGCGATGACCGGTTGGCGCCTCGGTGCAGTGATTGCTCCGGTCGCCATCGCCGAGAGCATCACCAAGCTCAACACCAACGACGAAAGCTGCACCACGCACTTCGTACAGGCTGCCGGCGTGGAAGCCATCGCTGGCTCGCAGGAAGGTCCGCTCGCAATCCTGGCCGAGCTCCAGCGTCGTCGCGATGCCGCGTGGGGCGAACTCGCGCAGATCGACGGTTTGGTGTGCCCCAAGCCGGAATCCACGTTCTATCTCTTCCCCAAGGTGACCGACCTGATGGCTCGCATGGGTTTCGACGAAGTTGGTGCATTTGCAACAGCTGCGCTGCACAACACTGGCGTGTCGTTCTGCACTCGGAAACACTTCGGTCGGCCGCAACCGGGCGAGAAGGATCACTTCCTGCGCTTCGCCTACTCCGGGTTGTCCGTCGAGGACATCCATGAGGGCCTTGCCGGTCTGCGCGCTTGGGTCAACTCATGAGCCTGCGCATCGCTGTCACGGGTCGCATTCCCTCCGCGGGGATCGAGATGCTGGAAGAAGCAGGCGAGGTCGTGGCATGGGATTCGCTCGAGGTTCCCACCGTCGAACAGGTGCACGCGATGGTGAAGGGCGCGGACGCGGTGCTGACACTGCTCACCACCAAGGTCGATGATGCGTTCCTCGATGCTGCCGGCCCGCAGCTCAAGGTCGTGGCCAACGTCGCGGTCGGCTACAACAACCTCGACGTGGCCGCATGCGCCCGCCGCGGTGTCGTCTGCACCAACACGCCTGGTGTGCTCACCGACGCAACCGCCGACATTGCGATGGCACTCATCTTGATGACCACTCGTCGCCTCGGGGAAGGTGAACGGGTCATCCGCAGCCAGCAGCCGTGGCAGTGGGGCATGTTCTACATGCTCGGCAGTGGCATCCAGGGCAACCAGTTGGGCATCGTCGGGATGGGCGACATCGGCCAGGGACTGGCACGTCGGGCAAAGGCGTTCGGCATGAAGATCGCCTACAGCAACCGTCGCCCGGTCGCTCCGCAGCTGGAAGCCGAGTTGGACGCGCAGTTCATGAGCATGGAGGAGCTGCTGAGCACCAGCGACGTGGTCAGCCTCAACTGTCCGTACAGCGCGGCAACCCACCACCTGATGAGCACGGCCGAGTTCGAGATGATGCGCGACAGCGCGTTCCTGATCAACACCGCTCGCGGCCCGATCGTCGACGAAGTTGCTCTTGTGACAGCCCTGAAGACCGGGCAGATCGCGGGCGCGGGGCTCGACGTTTTCGAGAACGAACCCGCTGTGCACCCTGGCCTGCTGGAGTGCGACAACGCGGTGGTCATCCCGCACCTCGGCTCAGCGACGCAAGAGACCCGAGCGGCAATGGCCCGCTTGGCCGCACACAACGCCGTCAACGTGTTGGCCGGTGTCGAGCCGCCTACGCCGATTCCGGTGGGTTGAACAGCGTTTGTGTCAAGACTCCGCGCCCGTTTCCCCAGGTCCGGGCTCGACAGCCTTTACGTAAAAGTGTTTTTCGCGCGACAGCCAGAGGGATGCGGCCAACAGGATGCCCATCAGCGCGACCCAGGGCAGGTTGCCGGTGTGTGAGTACCAGGTGCGGATGCCGCCGTGCAGTTCGATCGAGCGCGTGATCACCTTCTGCTCGCTGACCGATGTTCGGTCGAACACCTCGCCGCTCGGCGAGATGAACGCGCTGAAGCCCGTGGGCGACACCTGCACGACCCAGCGGTTCTGTTCGATCGCGCGCAGTCGCGATGAGGCAACCTGCTGGCTCTGCAACACCGTCCAGGTGTAGCTGCTGCCGTTGGTCGGGTTGATGATGAATGAGCCGCCGGCTTCCACGCCCTCATTGGCGCGACCGCCGAAGAAGACCTCCCACGAGATCACTGTGGCCATGCGCACGCCACCGGGTATCGCCAGCACCGCCGGACCGGTGCCCGCGACGGCATCGCGTGGAACCAGGTCTGTGGGAGCGCCGAGCGCATGCAACAGCCCGCGCAAGGGCATGTACTCGCCGAACGGAACTCGCCGCACCTTCTCGTATCGGCTGTAGATCTCGCCCTCGGGTGTGACCACCACCTGTGCGTTGAGGAAGCGTGCGCCGTCGGGGGTGTCCTCGGTGATGCCCACGGCGAACGGTGCACCGACTCGTTTGGCTTCGGCAGCAACCAGTTGCTCCTCGCGGCTGCCCTCGAACCTGTCGACGTCGATCACGTTCTCCGGCCATACCACCAGGTCGACCGAGCCGGGTTGAATGCTCGCGCTGGCAGCGAGGTGACGCTGCAGCACGTCCTCCGCCGAGGTTTCGGTGGCGTGGGTGCCTTGTGGGCCGCCGCCCTGCACGGCAGCAATGCGAATTGGAACCCATGAGTACCGTGACCCGTGCGTGCCGTTGGCCAGCATCGGCAGCACCAGCCAGACGATCATCGCTGCGAGGAACGCGAGCACGCCGTGCCATTCGCCCTTCGCTGTCACTCCGCGCTTGCGGGCCAATGCAGGCACCACGGGGGACGGTCCGGCGAGCGCGAAACCCACTTGGAAGACGAACCACGTCAACAGGAGGGCACCGCCGACTCGGACGACGTCAGCGAACGGGCCGGCAGCCTGGCCGATCGCGAGGCTGGCCAACGGCACACCCCCGAACGGAAAACAGAACCTCAAGGCTTCGGCAAGAGTGTGAGCCGCCGGCCGGCCGATGACCCGCCACGCTCCGCGCGGCGAGACCCAGGCTGCCACCGCATGGAAACCGGCGAACATCGAGGCCGCGAGGATGTAGCCGGGGGCGGTGAGGAACCACATCCAGACCATCCCGGGGAACAGCCAGGCGGCACCGAACAGCCAACCGCGTGCCAATCGCTGGCGGCCGTCAATTGCGTGCTGCGCTGCACCTTCGTAGACCGCCACGCCGACGAAGGCCAAGGGCCAGAAACCCCACGGGGGCAGTGCCGCGGCTACTAGGAGGCCGCCCAGAATCGCTTGCAGCGCATGGCGTGACGGGAGGGGCAGGCGGTGAGGCATCGACGAGCGACGCTACTTGGTGACGGTCGTCGGCAACGAGCAACCGGGCATGGCGAATGTTCATCTTGCGTCAGAATTTGTAGTGAGAGCACTACGGAGAGCGCGATGAGTTGTGAAGGACTTGACCACTGAGAGTCTTGTAAAATTCACATCTTTCACCTACGGTGGGCGTGCGCCAGGGAGTTGGCGCGTGGGACGTATTGATCCGCCGGCCGCAATTGGTCGCTTCGCCGGCGGGGAGCGAGAGCGAACCCGACCCAC
>DAORTY010000017.1:0-39979 GCA_035432905.1 Ilumatobacteraceae bacterium
CTATCCGGTGGATGATCGCGCGGAGCGCGCGAATCCCTTGGAACTACTCATCTAGGCGTTCGACTAGTTGTCGATACGTTGAAAGCCCGACATCACAGAGAGAAGGCGACCGTGCCGCCGACCAACTGGGTAGAAGCAGCCTGCGATCAAGCAATCACCCCTGAAAGAGCTATCGCGCGCCTAACTGCAGCTGGCGTACTGGACGAAGCCGCCGCCCTAGGGGATCGCCTTGATGACGGTACTGAACCGTTGACCGGCATCACCGCTGAAGAGGTGCGCCAGCGCCTCGCTCGCTACGACGCGTAGATCTCACCCCAGCGGGTGTACATAGTCAGAGGGTTCGAGCATGTGGAGAACTGGCTCGAACACGAGTCTGACCGTGCCGCGCGGCGGGCAATGATCAACTGGATGACCGCTGCGCTCTCAGGCCCTCGAGAGATGGCTCACGGAGCGCTCCAACGCGAAGGTCGTCGACCAAAGCTCTACTACGCCAGCGTCCCCGGAACGGGAGCGCTCGTGTCGTACTACCTGCTCGACGCCCCAGTTCGGGTGATCGTGATCGTCTCTGTTCTCAGCGACTGACGAGTCCAGATGTGCACTACATGTGCATCGAGTTGTCCGCCGAGGGGTCTACCGGCCACTAAACCGCTGGTCAACGGCGGTGTAGATGGTGAGTCGGCCTGTAAGCGGGATTTTGTCGTACCGGCGAACCGGTACGGGTGACCATCCCTCTGTGCGGCCTACCCGAGAGTTGCCAACCTTGCGGCTGGCGAACGAGCCGTCCGTGCTCTCTGCTTGGCCTTGCTCCGAGTGGGGTTTGCCGAGCCGTGCAAGTCACCTCACACGCTGGTGCGCTCTTACCGCACCGTTTCACCCTTACCTGTGGCCAGCGAACTGACCCATCGGCGGTCTCTCTCTGTTGCACTTCCGTCAGGTCACCCCAACCTGGCTCACGCCAGCACTCTGCCCTGTGGAGTCCCGACTTTCCTCGACACGATCAGGTCGTGCCGCGGCCACCCGGCCGACTCACCGCCACCGAGTGTACGTGCAATACCGCAACACGAGCTGAAGTCAGGGACAGGTGCTGAACGGATAGGCGAACGTGTTGAGGCTGGGCGTCTCGAAACTGATTTTCAAGCGCACGCCGTTCTCGTCGCCGGCTCCGCCGATGAAGACGGTGGGGGAGAGCAGGCCGAAGCGGGACGGCACTGCCACCGGCAGCGGGATGGCAGTCGGTGCCGGCGGTGCTCCGACTGGGGCGGCCGTCGTCGTTGTCGTGGCGGCCGGCGTGGCCGACTCGCCGAAGCCCGCGACGTAACCGCCTGGGAAGATACGAAGCGCGATCAACGCCGCCTGGCGTGCGGAGCGAATACCGACCTGCATCGTGGTGAAGCGCATTGCCGCCTGGCTGAGCGCAGGCACCATTGCCTGGCACGACGATGCGGACAACGACTCGAGACAGAACACCAAGTTGATGTAGTCGCGGGTGGCATCGTCGGAGGGACCGATGGCCTTCGAGCTGTCGGTTGCAGGAGCACCGTTCTCGACGCGATCGAAGATGGGATCGATGGACGCTGAATCGAGGCGGGTGTTACCGCACGTCCATTCATCAGCTCCGGCCTCACGGGCCAGTTTGTTGAAGGTCTTGGCCGCCGACGTGTGGTGGGATTGGAGCAGCTTCACCAGATCGGTCTGGTCGCCGAGATCGGGGAGCGTCGGGCTGGCTTTGGTGAGGGAGCCACCTTTCAGAATGCGCCCGTACGCATTGGCGATGGACGTGGAGATACCTGCCATCGTGCGCAGGAACACACCATCGTTGACGATGGGGTCTTCGAGCACAGGGGTGGTGCCACCCTCGCCAACACGGCCGACCGTGCCGGCGACAGTGTTGTCGGCGCACGCAGCAATTGCCAACGCTGCAGCGGAGAGGCCGCCTATGCGGAACAATCCGCGGCGGCCGATGCCACCTGCATCAATGGTCTGTTCGGTTTCGATGGTCATGTCATTCACCCTTTGCCCACGAGGGACGCTGCTTCTTCGTCGACCAACAACACAGTCGGATCTGTTTCTCCAGCGAGGTCTGCCACCACGGTGCAGTACCTGGCTTCATTGATCTGGATGGAGGCAATGAGGCTGGCAGCGTCGGTACCGACCAGCCGTGCGATGATGTCTCCGTGCGTGGCGACGGCAGTCGACTCGAGTGCGCCGGCCGATGCCAGTACCTCTGCAATGGACCCACTGAAGGCAGATGCGTTGTCGTCGTACACTTCTTGCGAAATGCTGTTGGTGGCGTCGGGTCCCAGAAGGCCCGAGAGTGACTGTACGTAGGCCAGATGGGCGTCACGAACGTACGTGACCACCTTCGCCTGCGCGTCGCTCCAGCCCTTGACCTTCAAGGCATCGTTGTACAGGGCGACCGCTGTGGCCTCGACCTGTTGCGCAAAGCCCAGCAGCACCACGTCGTCTGGCGTCGGGCGCTGCGGTGGCGTCGTGGTGGTGGTTGCCTCCTGGGTGCTGGCGGGCTCCGTGGTTGCCGACGCGGCGGCATGCCCACTGAGAAATGGCAGCAACGACAGTGCGACGCCACCCAGTCCTGCACCTGCTCCGATACGCACGGCAGCGCGTCGGCTCATGGGCTGTGGGCCATCAGAAATTTCGGCAAGGGCGCCGGACTCAGTCACTTCGATCTCCACTTCAGGGTATTCCTTTCGAAACGATCACCCCTAGCTTTCCCGGCCGGAGGTGAGCAGAGCAACTCTAGAAGTCCAGAGCCGACAGGTCGGGTATCCAACGCTTCGAACGTTGTACGGCCTCGGCCCACTGCGCGCGGTCGAGTTGGGCATTCGGGTCGACGGTGGTGCGCGGCTGCCAGGCCTCGGCGATGTCGTCGAACCCGCTCCAGACACCCACAGCCAAGCCTGCCAAGTAGCCAGCGCCGACCGTCGTCGCCTCCGTGTAGCGCGATACCTCGACCGGCTTGCCGGTGGCATTCGCGAGTGCTTGTACGAACGTCGGGTTCTCGCTCATCCCGCCGTCGACTCGCAACATCGGCACGTCGTAGCCAGTGCCGGCCTGCGCGGCATCGACAAGGTCGGCGCCGCGGTGGGCGATGCCTTCCAGCACGGCACGAGTGACCTGTGCGCGGCCGCTACCACGGGTGAGGCCCAACATGGTGCCGCGAGCGCCGTAGTCCCAGTGCGGTGTACCGAGGCCCATCAGCGCGGGCACGTAGACAACACCCTCGGCCGTCTCGCACTGCGCTGCCACATCATGGCTCTGTGCCGGATTCTCCAGAATGCCGAGGTCCTGCACCAGCCACTCGACGTTGCTGCCCGCGGACAGCATGATCGCCTCGACGCCCCACGTGCAAATGCCGTCGAGGCTCCAGGCCACGATGGGAAAGATTCCCTCAGGGGTGCGGTTCCCGGTTGTGGGGGCGGCGGAATCGGTGCACATATCGAGCATTCCGCCGGTGCCGAACGTGATCTTGGCCTGGCCCGGCCGAACGCAACTCTGCCCGACGAGGCTGCCCTGCTGGTCGCCGACCAGTGCGGCCAGTGGCGGCGAACCTGGAAGGGCGGTGGCTTCTCCGAACACCGACGAGGTGTCGACGAGCGTCGGCAACATGGAGGTGGGCACGTCGAGTTTCTCGCATGCTGATGTCGACCAACCCGATGCATCGGGACGTAGAAGACCCGTGACCGCCGCATTGGAGTGGTCCGTGACGTGCACGCTGCCCTTGCTGAGCACCCAGGCAACCCACGTGTCGACCGTACCGAAGCACAGGTCGCGCTGTCGAGTCGGGTCGTACGTGTTCAGCAGCCATGCGACCTTCGTCGCCGACTGATTGGGTGCCAGTTGCAGGCCGTGGTCGGCTTTGGCGGTGATGCAATCGAAGACAGTACGCAGGTCCTGCCATCCGATACCCGGACCCACCGGCTCGCCGGTGGCACGGTCCCACACGATGGTGCTGGCCCGTTGGGCGGTGATGCCGACAGCCACGACCGGCCCACCTTCGGCCAGCGCTGCGTGGGCGACCTCTAGGACTGCTGCAGCCATGCCGACCGCGTCGAACTCGACCATTCCAGGAAAGGGTGAGTTTGGCGGAAAGGCGCGGTAGTGCAACGCAGTGACGTCACCATCGGGCCGCATGACAGCTGCCCGCAGACCCGACGTACCGACATCGACGACGAGCACACTCATAGGTAACCCCCATCACCTGGTTGTTCGATGTCTCCGTTCGACTCGAGCGCCTGGCTCTGAGGAGCCGAGCGTTCGGTGGTCGGTATCAGCCCCCGCTTGCGGAGGGCGCTACCCAACCCGCCGCCCACCAGCCCGGCGGTCAGAACCACGGTGAACGTGAAGAACACTGCCAGCCAACTGACGGACCCACCGCGAAGCAGTTTGACGATGATGAAGACCGATTGGGCAGCAATGTACGTGCCGCCGGCGCAGACCAAGCCGTGAAGGAGCGGGAAGCCGGTGCGTTGCACCCATGCAGCGATGCCGGCACCGAGGGCGAAGCCGCCGAGTGCGGCCAACCACAACACCGACACCCACGGAGACTTTGGCTCGTGATCCGCCATCAGCCGCGAGCCGATGGAGAACGGCACCGCAAAGACGAGTGAGACCCATGCCCCCTGTTTCAGCGCGGCGCGATCGAGTGTGGTCATGGCCAGTCCACCGTACCGAACGAAGTCGCCAGGCCCATCTTGCCGGGGTTCATGATGCCCATGGGGTCCATTGCGGACTTCAGCGTCTGCAGGACCGGTAGCGCGCTACCCAGTGCTTGAGGAACGAAACGAGCCCGGTTGAGGCCTACCCCGTGATGGTGCGACAGGTTGCCGCCGTGAGCGAGCACAGCTCGCTGACCGGCATCCCACAGTGCGATGTATGTGGCCTCCACCTCGTCGGGCGGGGGAGTGGCGGCGAATGTGAAGTACAGGCACGCACCATCGAGGTAGCTGTGCGACAGGTGACACGTTGCAGCCCGCGCGTGAGGTAC
The DNA here is from genome assembly GCA_035432905.1 of Ilumatobacteraceae bacterium. GTDB lineage: Bacteria > Actinomycetota > Acidimicrobiia > Acidimicrobiales > Ilumatobacteraceae > UBA668. Next base: position 5,006 of record DAORTY010000017.1, read on the forward strand.
GGCCATCATTGCGAGCGGCACCTCGCGGAAGATGTCGGCAAGCGCTGCCCACGGCGCGGCGATCTCCAGCGTGTCGACCACGAAGCCCTTGCGGGTCAGTGCCTGCAACGCGCTGGTGTCGTTGCGGTGATGCATCCACTTCTCGACCAGGTCGACCGACAGCGATGTGGCCCCGGCACACTCCTGCTCGACGATCGACATCGTCGCTCCGATCAGACCTTCATCGCCCTCGTCGAGCACCAACAACACGTTGTAGCTGCCGTCGCCGCCCTGGCCCCGTTGGCTCTCGGCGGTGTCGTACAGGCGCAGTACCGCCGGTGTAGCCCCACGTCGCAGAATGCGCCGGCAGGCCTCCAACCCGTCCGCGAAGGTATCGAACGCAAACGCTGCGCGGCGTTCGGCGGGTGGCACTGGGTGCGCCTTGAGCCACACACGTGTGACCACGCCGAGTGTGCCCTCACTGCCGATGAACAACTGCGACAGATCGGGGCCTTGCGCGCCGGCCGGGAAACCGCCCGTACGGGCGACGGTGCCATCGGCCAGCACGACCTCGAGGCCGACCACCATCTGTTCGATCTTGCCGTAGCGGGTGCTGTACTGACCGGCTCCGCGACACGCCACCCAGCCGCCGACAGTCGCGATGTCGAAGCTCTGCGGGAAGTGCCCGATCGTGAGGCCGTGCGCAGAACGCAGCTCGTCCTCCAAGTCGGGGCCGAAGGTACCGGGCAGCACCTCCACGATGCCGGAGATGACGTCCACCGAGACGATGCCCTGCATCGCCGTCAGGTCCAACAGCACGCCACCGAACACGGGAATGCTTGCGCCGAGCACGCCGCTGCGACCACCGGCCGGAGTGACCGGGACACCCGCGCCGTTGCACAGCGCGAGGACCGCCGAGACCTGGGCGGTGTCCGCCGGGCGGGCCACGACTGCGGCTCGCTGCAACACCTGGCCGGCGAGCGACCAGTGCATGGCCAGCGGCCACCAGTCGCGGCTGGCCTCGGCAACCGCCGCTACCTCGGTGATGGTGGAGCAGGCGTCGCCGAGCGATGCGAGAAATCCATCGGGCAACTCAGCAGCCGCGGGGCACCGGGTGGCGGTGCCGTTGAGTTCGATGGGTGAAGTGGGTTCGGTCATAACGGCGCAGCCTCCGTAGCGGCGCGTACTTCGGCGGCGCACTGGTCGGCGAAGTAGGCGAGCTGTCGGGTGGTCTCGTCGGTGTCCCAGCCGAGTTCGAGGGCCAGCAGAGCCGCGACCGCCGGTGCTGCGGCGAGTGTTGCGGCACGGTGGTGCAGGCGGGCACGAGTGCGACGGGTGAGTACGTCGTCGAGCGTGAGGGCCATCTCGTGGCGCGCGGCGTAGACGGCTTCGGCGCGCAGATACGGCATTCCGGCAACGAGTGGCTCACGCAATGATGCGTCAGTGGCGACGAGTGCATAAATGTCGGACGCCAGTGAGCCGTAGCGGCCGGCGAGGTGGGCAGCCGGCGTTCTGGCCGGATGCGCCTGACTGCCCGTGCTGCCGAGTAGCGGCAACCGCTTGGTGCGACAGCGAGCGCCGATGCCGAGTTGCTTCGCCACCGCGTCGACCGTGTCCTGAGCCATCTCGCGATAGGTCGTGAGCTTGCCGCCGGTGATGCTGATCACCCCGCTGTCGCTGGTGTGCAATGCGTGGTGGCGCGATAGGTCGGCTGTGCGGCCCGACGATGCGGCCTTCACCAGCGGTCGCAGGCCCGCCCAGACCCCCGTGATGTCGGCTTCCGTGACACCGGTGGTGACGCACGAGTTGAGCGCGCGCAGGACGTACGCGATGTCCTCGACGGTGCACTGTGGGTCGTCGAGCGAGCCGTCGTAATCGGTGTCGGTGGTGCCGACGTAGGCATGTTGAAAGGTGCCGTCGGGAAGTGGGCCCCATGGGATCACGAACAGGCTGCGCTTGTCCTTGGGTACCGGGATGACGACAGCGATGTCGTTACGTACCTTGTCCCACGGCACCACGATGTGCACACCCTTGGCCGGTCGGATCGTGTCAGGGTGCGTGCCTTCGTCGAGCGCTCGCACGTCGTCGGCCCACACGCCCGCGGCGTTCACGATCGACCTCGCGTCCACCGTGAAGCGGTGTCCATCGGCCTCGACCACGGCACCGCTCGAACGACCGTCGGCACCCTTCACGACCTCGACGACCCCACAGCGGTTTGCGGTCACAGCGCCGTGCTGGGCTGCGGTGCGAGCGATGGTCAGCACCACACGAGCGTCATCGGCAGCGGCGTCGTAGTACAGGTAGCCGGCAGCGAGCCGCTCGCGAGGCATGGTGGGTAGGTGGGCGAACGCTGCGTCGGCGCGTAGGCGCTTGTGGAACTTGCCGATCCGCCAACCGCCGGCGACGTCGTACATCCACATCATCGAGCCCATCGCCCGCGCGATCTTGCGCGACACCACGCCGTCCTTGGTGAGGATGGGGATCATGAACGGCATCACGCCGACCAGGTGTGAGGCGTTGCGGTGCAAACGGTGGCGTTCGCGCAATGCTTCCTTCACCAGGCGTGGGTCGTCCTTCAGGTAACGCAGCCCGCCGTGCACGAGCTTGCTGCTCTTCGACGAGGTGCCACTGGCCCAGTCGTCGCGCTCGATGAGCGCCGTACGCAACCCGCGACTGGCAGCGTCGAGTGCAACGCCCGCACCCGTGATGCCGCCTCCGATGACGAGCACATCGAAGGTCTCTGTCTCCAGCCGCTGCAGCATTTCATCGCGGCGAAACGGCGTGGCAGACATCGCTGCGAATCCTAGCCAGCAGCAAATCCGGATGCCATGAGCCGGGTGAGAGTGGCGCGTTCATCCGCGCCGGCTTGTTCGCACGATTTGCAAATACACATCGAATGCGGATAGCATACTCCCATGCGTGCCCCGGCCGAGCTCAACACTGCATTCCGAGCACAGGGGCTCAAGGTCACGCCCCAGCGTCAGCTGTTGTTCCGGCTGTTGCACGGCAACATGACTCACCCCACCGCGGAAGCGCTCTACGCAGTTGCCGTCGAGCAGATGCCGGGCATCTCGCTGCGCACCGTGTACCAAACGCTCAACGATCTCGCCGCCATGGGTGAACTGCAGGTCGTGCAGGCGGCCGGCGGCTCCACCCGTTTCGACCCCAACGTCGAGCCCCACCATCACGCACGTTGTGATGCCTGTGGTTCGCTGTCCGATGTCTACGTGCACCGCCTCGATGAGCTGCAGATCGTCGGCTTTGACGGCTTCGCACCCGAACGCGCGAACATTGTGTTCAGCGGGCTGTGTGGTGCCTGCCAACCATCCCCAGCCAACTCAACAACATCTCCAACCAACTCAACAAAGGAGCAATCATGAGCCTCAACGGCACAAAGACACATGAGAACCTGAAGGAGGCCTTCGCCGGCGAGAGCCAGGCGAACCGCCGTTACCTGTGGTTCGCGCAGAAGGCCGATGTCGAGGGCTACCCCGACGCAGCGATGCTGTTCCGCAGCGTTGCCGAGGGCGAGACCGGCCACGCGCACGGCCACCTCGACTACCTGGCCCAAGTGGGCGACCCGGCAACGGGAGAGCCCATCGGCGACACCGAGGACAACTTCAAGTCGGCAGTCGCCGGCGAGACCTACGAGTACACCCAGATGTACCCCGGCTTCTCGAAGACCGCCCGTGAAGAGGGCTTCACCGAGATCGCCGATTGGTTCGAGACCCTCGCCCGCGCCGAGAAGAGCCACGCTGGTCGCTTCGCGCAGGGTCTGGAAGCCCTGTAGCACCGACGATTGTTGACACGTGCGGGGCATGAGTGCCCCGCACGTGTCGGCAGATTTTCGTACACGACATGAATGCGGAGCCCCTGCGATGACCACGATCTACGACCCGAAGCATCCTCTTTACAACGATGAGGCAGATCTCCGAACCGAGATGACTCGTGTGTTCGACATCTGCCATGGCTGTCGCTTGTGCTTCAAGTTCTGCACGTCGTTCCCGACGTTGTTCGAGATGATCGACCAGCACGAGGACCAAGATGCCGGTCGGCTGACGCCGGCTCAGCAGGATCAGGTCGTCGACGAGTGCTTCCAGTGCAAGCTCTGCTACGTCAATTGCCCGTACATCCCCGAACTGCACGAATGGGCAATCGACTTTCCGAGACTGATGCTGCGCACCGATGCGATGCGTCATGCCAACCACCAGGTGTCGCTGAGAGAGCGGGCTACCGACACGGTCATGGGCCACACCGACCTTCTGGGCAAGGCCGCCACCATTGCGGCGCCGCTCGCCAACAAGATGCTTGCGGCCAAGCCGGGCGGTGTGGTGCGCAAGGCCATCGAGGTCGCCACCGGTGTGTCATCGGTGCGATTGCTGCCGCCCTACGCTCGCCAGCGTTTCAGTACCTGGTTCAAGAAGCGCCCGAAGGTGCGCATCGCCAAGCGCCAGGGCCGTGTTGCCATCTTCCCCACGTGTTTGATCGAATACCAGCAGCCGCAGATCGGCCACGACCTGGTGAAGGTGTACGAGCGCAACGGCGTCGAATGCTCACTGACCGAGGGGGCTAGCTGCTGTGGTGCGCCGTGGTTGCACAGTGGGGACGTGAAGGAGTTCACGAAGGTCGCCGAGAAGAACGTCACGGCGCTGGCGAACGCGGTCCGCAAGGGCCACGACATCGTGGTGGCGCAGCCCACGTGCGGCTACGTCCTCAAAAAGGACTACATCGACTACGTGGGGGGCGCAGATGCCGAACTCGTGGCCGAACACACCTTCGACGCAGCCGAGTACCTCGTACGGCTCCACAAGGCCGAAGGCACCTCGCTCGACACCGACTTTTCCGGCTTCGTGCCTGCCACGATCACGTATCACACCCCGTGCCACCTCAAGGCGCAGAACATCGGCCTCAAGAGCCGTGACCTGATGAAGCTCACCGGGGCCAAGGTGAAGCTCGTACAACAGTGCAGCGGCATCGACGGCATGTGGGGCCTGCGGGCAGTGAATACCGACATCAGCGTTCCGATCGCGGGCAAGCTGGCCGACGAGATACGCCGTGCCGACGGCGACATCGTTGCCGGCGACTGCCATCTTGCCAACACAGCCATCACCGAACAGACCGGCGAGGTGCCACAACATCCGCTGCAAGTGTTTGCCCGTGCCTATGGCATATCCGAGGAAGGTGAGGTATGACCAGTTCACGCAAGCTCACGCTGAACGACATCGCCGACGCACGCGCCTACGAGCGCGAGCGAGAGCACCTCCGCGCCGAGGTGCTGGAGCTCAAGCAGCGTCGTCGTGTCTCGCTGGGCACCGTGGTCACGGTGATGTTCGAGAACCGCGCGACTATGCGATACCAGATTCAGGAAATGGCTCGCGTCGAGCGGACGTTCACCGACGAAGCCATCATGGAAGAGCTGGCCGTCTACAACCCGATGATCCCCGTTCCAGGCCAACTGTGCGCCACGTTGTTCATCGAACTGACCTCTGACGAGCAGTTGCGTGAGTGGCTGAGCAAGCTGGTCGGCGTCGAGCAGTCAGTTGTTTTTCGGCTTCCCAACGGCGACTCGGTGCGATGCGTGGTCGACCCGCAGCATGCCTCGCAGCTCACGCGAGAGCATGTGACTGCGGCTGTTCACTACATCACCTTCGAATTCACCGAAGCACAGGTCGCGGCATTCACCGATGGTGTCGTGCTGGCAATCGACCATCCGGAATATCTGGAGGCTGTACAACTGCTGCCCTCCACGATCGCTGAGCTTCGCGCCGACCTGTTGCCATAGCCGCGGTACAAATCGCGCAAAAAAGATACAAAAAGGGTCTAGCGCCAGAGTGCCCGCTGAACATAGATTCAGGGCTGCCGGGCGAGGGTCCACCTCGCCAGTCAGTGACAGTGGGGGCATTTCAGTGTCGGCCAAAGAGATTGTGTGGCGTCAGCTAGGAGCATGCCGGGGTTTGGAGCCCAGCGTCTTCTACCCGGACGACGACGACGAAGCGATTGAGGCAAAGGCTGTGTGCGCCGACTGCGGTGTTCGCGTTGCCTGCTTGGAGTACTCCTTGCAAGTTCGCGAGAAGGCCGGTGTATGGGGTGGCGCCACTGAACGCGAGCGTCGGCGGATGATCCGCCAGCGGCGTCGCACCGCGTAGCGACCTCACTAGCCTCAAGGCCCATGAGTCAGATTGACGAACTTGGCGGCTGGCCCGCGCTCTTGACCGAGCTGCTCGATAAGCGGGATCTGCCCGCAGTGCACGCCCGGGCTGCGATGGCCACCATCTTGGCGGGTGAGGCGACTGCCGCGCAGATGATTGGCTTCGTCGTGGCGCTGAAGGCCAAGGGTGAGTCCCCCGAAGAGATCTCAGGCCTGCTCGACGCAGTGCTGGAGGCTGCCACCCTGGTGCCATTGTCGCCAGCGCTGCAGGCGTCGGCCGTCGACATCGTCGGCACCGGCGGAGACCGTAGCCACAGCATCAACGTCAGCACGATGGCCGCCATCGTCACCGCCGGGGCTGGTGTGCCCGTGTGCAAGCACGGTGCTCGTGCGGCGAGCTCGCAGTGTGGCACGGCCGACGTGCTCGAGGAACTGGGCGTGGCCATCGAGCTGTCGCCCCAGGGTGTGGTGCGCTGTGTCGAAGCGGCCGGCATCGGCTTTTGCCTGGCCCCTCGGTATCACCCGGCCTTTCGCTTCGCCGCGCCGAGCCGCCGCGAGATCGGTATTCCCACCGTGTTCAACATGCTGGGGCCGATGGCCAACCCGGGGCGCGTGAAGCGCCAGCTGATCGGCGTCGCCAACCCAGGTGTCGCCGAACGAATGCTGGCGTCGCTGCGCCTTCACGGTTCGCATCGGGCGTGGGTCGTCCACGGCAATGGTCTCGACGAACTGACCACCACGGGCACGTCCACCGTGCTGGCGTTGGACGACGACACGGTGCGCAGTTTCACGGTCGACCCGGTGGCGCTCGGGCTCGCGCCAGCAATCGCAGACGAGCTCGTCGGTGGCAGCCCAGCCGTCAATGCCGAGGTCGTTCGACGCGTGATGGGTGGCCAGCACGGCGCGCACCGCAACATCGTGGTGCTCAACGCCGCTGCCGCGCTGGTTGTCGCAGGCGTTGCCGAGTCCATCGAGGCCGGCTTGGTGGTCGCCTGCGATGCGATCGACAGCGGTGCTGCCGCAGCGGCATTGGCTCGTTTCGTCGAGGTCTCCCAAGAGGCCGCTGAGGAGTTCGGTCACTGATGATCGTGCGAGTGCCGGCATCGTCGGCAAACTTGGGTCCAGGTTTCGACGCCTTGGGCATGGCGCTCTCGCTGCACGCCGAGGTAGGAGCATGCGAGCCGTGGCCTGGTGCGTCGCTTGCCGACGAACACCACCCGGCCACCGTCGCCTTTCGATCACACGGCGGGGATGGACCGCTGTCGGTCCGCTCCCCGATTCCCGCCGGTCGGGGAATGGGGTTCAGCGGTGCCGTGCGTGTCGGTGGGCTCGTCGCTGCTCACGCGCAACGTCACGGCGACGCCCACGACGTCTTGCAGGCCGCGCTGCCCGAACTGCTGCGTCTGGCGACCACTCTGGAAGGGCACGCCGACAACGTTGCGGCCTCGCTCTACGGCGGCATCGTTGCGACGGCAGGCGGTCACGCTGTCCGGGTGCCGATGTCATTCGATCCAGCGATGGTGATGTGGGTGCCGTCCTTCGTGACGTCCACCGATGAGTCGCGAGGAAAGCTGAAGCCGGAATTGCCGATGGCCGACGTGGTGTTCAACATCGGGCGTACCGCGCTGCTTGTGGCGGCATTGGCGGCCGGCGAGGTCGACGTGCTTCGTTGCGCAACTGAGGACCGCGTTCATCAAGACGTTCGTCTGGTGGGGGCAGCGCCGTCGAGGAACGCGCTGGAGATGGCGCTGGCTGGTGGAGCCTGGGCCGCGTGGCTCAGCGGGTCCGGCCCAACCGTGGCCGCCATGTGCGCAGTCGATGACGCTGAGGCCTTGGCCGCCGCGCTGCCCGATGATGGCCACACTAAGATCCTGCGCATCGACCACGCCGGCGTCGTCATCGAAGCCGCCTGACCAACCATTTGTGCACACCGAACTGCCGCGGTGGCTGGACATCTCGCGCATCATGGGGCATCGTTGTCGACGAGAGATCGAGGAGGCCGACATGACGGTTTGTCGAATGTGCGGGGTCAACTTCCGTGAGGGTGACGAAGTGGTGGTCGTCGACGATCACACGTTCCATGTCGACTGCGCCGAGCCGCTCAAGACAGAGACTCCTCGCCAGGTTGGTTTGTGGGCGGCAATGGGGTCGCGGGGACAGATGGCGATGGGTGCCGTCCAGCGCGACACTCCCACCTGACGTGCGTTGTCACGCGGCGCCGGCCAGCCGGGTGACCTCGCGTACCGGGGTGGTGGGCCAGGCCCATTCGCCGCTGCACCACAGCAGTCGCGCGTGGAAGCTGGCGCGGTCGATGGCTCGCGCGAGGCACAGCACCTCGTCGGCAGCATTGCGGGGCAGCGGCAGCGGAAACTCGGGCGACTCCGGCGGTGCCAGCTCGAGCCCTGTGGGCAGCTGGTCGAGCTGGCGGGCGCTCTGCAGCAGGCCGTCACGTATGTGCAGCACCGTGTCGTGCAGCTGCACACCAACATCGCCAGCGGCGCGCAGCTGATCGAACAGGCGTTGACGGGTGATGGCCGTGGCGAACGCGTTGGCTCTATCGCGCATGGTGGCGGCTTCCTCGTAGCGACGTTCGCCTGCCAGAGCAGCGACCTTCGACCACAGCGGGTCGAGTACCAACTGCGGTGACGTGGAGAACGACGCCATCACCTGTGTGACGACCCGCCAATAGGTTGCTTCATCGGCGGTGCCGCTGCACGGGCACATCGCAACACCGAGGCGGGCGCCCGTACACGGAGTGGCATCGACAACGGGCTTGAAGTTGCGCCCCATGCGAGTGGTGCATCGGCGAATGGGTAGGGCCGACTGCACCGCTTCGATGACTGTCGTTGCCGTCGCTCGCGAGCTGAGCGGGCCGATGTGCACTCCACTGGCTGCCGGCTCGTTGGTGACCACCAATCGTGGCCATGCCTCGTCGGTGGTGAGGCGCACGTAGCAATACTTCTGCCAGGTGGTGCCCACCCGGTTGTAGCGCGGGTTCAGCCGGTGCAGGTAGCGCAGTTCGAGGACCTCAGCACTGACCGGGTCGGTGGTGACGGTGTGCGCCAACCGTTGGGTCTCGCGCAGCATGGGCCCGATCTTGCGGCGGTCATCGCTGCCGAAGTAGCTGCGCACCCGCTGGCGCAGATTGGTGGCCTTGCCGACGTAGAGCACCTCGTCGTTGGCGCCCAGGAAGCGGTAGACGCCGGGGGAGCGCGGCAGATGATGCGTGAGCTTCAGCTTGCCCGCTTGAGGGTGCCCGCCCATCTTGGGCAACATGACCAGATCGTCGAGCCCCAACACCCCCAGACCGGCCGCGCGTTCCAGCAGCAGGTGCAACAGATCTGTGGTTGCCAGCGCATCGTCGAGTGCGCGATGGCTGGGCCGATGATCAAGACGGAATCGGCTGGCCAGCGTGCCCAACTTGCAGTCCGGCACTTCGTCGCGCACGAGGCGGCGGGCGAGGGGCAGCGTGTCGATGACGGTGTTGCGGAATGCAGGTCGGTCACTACGCAGTAACGCCGCGTTGATGAAGCCCATGTCGAAGCTGACGTTGTGACCCACGATCACCGAGTCACCGATGAACTCCTGCAGCGTGGGCAGCACGGTCTCCACCCGTGGGGCGTTCGCGACCATCGAATGCGTGATGCCAGTGAGAACGGTGACGATGGGCGCAATGGCGCGACCTGGATTGATGAGCGTGGCCATCGTGCCCAGGCACTCGCCGCGGCGCACTTTGACGACACCGATCTCGGTCATCATGTCGCCGCCACGGTCGCTGCCGGTGGTCTCGATGTCGAGCACACAGAATGTGACGTCGGACAGTGGCGTTCCGAGGTCGTCGAACGAGCGCTGCACGGATGCCAGTTGACCACGAACACTCGTTCGGTGTCAAGAACGGGTGTTCGGTCCGTCGGGTGCCGGGTATCGGTAGCCTGTGAGACGTGCCGTCCGAGACCAGCCCCGATGTCGGCGCGGACTCGGTGATTGCTCCGCTCAGCGACAGTTCACTGCAGTCGGCACTCGAATTCGCTGTCGGCATCGCTGCGGCGGGTTCCAAGATTCGTCCGCCGCTGCCGTTTCCGAAGGGTCTCAAGCCGTACCTTCGTTTCCAGCGCCTGCCTCCGACCGCGTTGGCGAAGGTACGCGAGGCCGTGGAAGCTGACAGTGTCTTCCTGGGTCGGCTCGGCTCTGTGGCCACCGATGAGCTGCTCGACGAAGTGGGAATGCTGTGGTTGGCGCGCCCTGACGGTTGGCAGGTAACTGCGGCTGAGATCGTGGCGAAAGCGACGAACGCACCGCTGGACGATGCGGCCGAACTGCGTCGCGAGCAACGTCGCCGCGACGCGGCAGAGGCCTCAGCGATTCGTTCGCGGCTGGAGGTTGCCGCTGTGCGCGAACAACTGGAGGCCGAGCGTTCGGCCCGCACCGCTGCCGATGTCGAACTGGCTGAGGCACGCGAGGAGCTGGCGGCGCTACGTCGACGCGAGGCAGAGCTGCAGCGAGGGGTGAAGAAGCGCGCTCGCGGTGCCGACTCGGCTGCGGCCCTGGCTGGTTCCATCGAGGCGGAACTTGCCGCGGCCCGTGCAGAACTGCAGGCAGTGGTCGCCGCCCGCGACGCGGCATTGGCCGATCGCGTTGCGGTGCACGGCGAGCCGGTGGGCGACATCGAGCGCGTCCGGGCGCTGCTGACCGAAGCGTTGGCGCTCACCCGCGGCCCATCGGCCTCGACGCGTCGGCGGCGCCGCAACCCGATCGCTCTGCCAGGCGGTGTCTACGGGAACAGCGAGGCTGCCGGCGAACATTTGCTACGAACCGCCGACGTGGTGATCCTGGTCGATGGATACAACGTCGCCAAGCTGGGCTGGCCTGCGCTCTCGCTGGACCGTCAGCGTGAGGTCTGCATCGAGGCGGCCGAAAACCTTGCGCGACGCTGGGGTTGTCTCATCCACATCGTCTTCGATGGGGCATCGGTGGTCGGCGCGGCATCACGAGTGCGCCGCTTGGTCCGCGTCAGCTTCTCGCCAGAGGGCGTCATCGCCGATGACGTGTTGCGCGCAGAAGTCGCCGCGCTCGATCTGGACCGACCGGTCGTTGTTGTCACCAACGACAAGGCGGTCATCGCCGATGTTCGTGCGGCAGGGGCCAACATCGTTGCCAGCGACACGTTCCTCGCCCTTGCCCGGCGCTAGTCCTCGATGACGTCGAGACCCTGCTCGCGGAGTCGGGCCAGGTTGTCCAGCATCCGGCCCAGCACCTCCGGGGCATGCCCCTGCCAGGAGTGCAGCTCCCCGACGATCTGCAATGGTTGGCGAGTCCGGTAGGACTGCGTGATGTTGCCGGGGAACTTCTTGTTCGTCACGTTGGGGTCGTCCTCGAACGGGCCTGTGGGCTCGACGATGTAGATGTGCCCCCGCCCCTCGGTGCCGCTCAGCGCGCACGACAGCTCTGCACCCCAGACTGCGGTTTCCACCAGCGCAGCGAAGTAGACGTTGTTGGAGATGCGACCCTCCTGGAAGTTGGAGCCTCGGCCCGCAACGAGGTGATCGCCGATCTCGAAGGCGAATCGCGTCCCGTGGTAGAACGGACCCTTGATGTGCTCGCATGAGTCGAAGGTGACCGGCACGTACGGAGCAGCGGCTGTTGGTCGTTCATCCGAGTGGTTCTGGGTGGTCAATGCCTGCTCCGTTCACTTGTGTGCGCATCGTGGTACCCGGGGCGAGGTGCCGTTCGCTCGGCCGTAGGTCCAGGGCTCAAGGTATCACTGTTACACCCTTCGTTCATGATGCGGGGCATGTCCCACTTCGTCATCTCCTGCGACACCTGCGTCATGAGCGGCACTGCCACCTGCGCTGATTGCGTGGTCACTCATCTGCTCGCGCCGGCGCGGCGCGAGCGGGTCGAGTTCGACGCTGCCGAAATGCGGGCGGTGCAGTTGCTCGCTGCTGCCGGCCTCGTGCCTACGCTTCGTCATCGTGAGGCGTGCTAGTCGAGTACCCACCATTCGTCCTGTTGTGGACGCTGAGTACCTGGCGGAGCTGGCTGCGCTGACCGAACCGTTCGGCATCACCCACACCGGGGTGGCGTCGGCGGCTGTACTCGATCGCGCTCGCAACGCCATCGATCATCGGCTCTCCAACGATCTCACCGACGGCATGCAGTTCACGTTCCGTAACCCCGCCAGATCCACTGACCCCAGCCGCGCGGTAGCAGGTGCGCAATCGCTCTTCGTCGCTGCCCGTCCCTACTTCCTGGAAGAGCCCGAGCGACCCGAGCAGCTGAGCGGGCGGATCGCTCGCTACGCCTGGGTCGATCACTACGCCCCGCTGCGCGACGCATTGTGGTCGGTCGCCAAGCGACTGCGTGCTGATGGCTTTGCGGCGGTCCCGTTCGTGGACGACAACAGCATCGTGGACCGCGAGGTGGCCTATCAGGCTGGCATTGGTTGGTTCGGAAAGAACGCCAACCTGTTGATACCCGGTGCCGGCAGCTGGTTCGTACTGGGCTGTGTCGTCACCACCGCGCCATTGCCGGTCAACGAAACCGCCGTGCAGGACGGCTGCGGTGCATGCCGGCGCTGCCTCGACGCCTGCCCGACCGGCGCGATCCTCGAGGCGGGTGTCATTGATGCCGGCCGTTGTCTTGCATGGGTGCTGCAGAAGCCGGGCATCATTCCTCGCGACATGCGCGCTGCCGTGGGCAATCGGCTGTACGGCTGCGATGACTGCCAGGACGCATGCCCGCCAACCGTGCGCTTCGGTCATCGCACGCCCGCCCCGGCGGCCGAATCGGTGAGGGCGTGGCTCCCGATACTGAAGTTGTTGACCGCCGATGACTCCGACGTGATCGAGCAATGGGGGCGTTGGTACCTGGCAGACCGAGACCCGCGGTGGATTCGGCGCAATGCACTGGTGGTGCTGGGCAACGTGGGTGACCCTGACGATGGAGCCACCCGCGGTGTGGTCTGCGACTACCTTGCACACGAAGATCCGCTGCTGCGCGTCCACGCCGTGTGGGCGGCACGCCAGCTGGGTCTCCACCATCTGATGCCCGCCACCGACCCCCACCCCGACGTCCAACTGGAACTGCAGGCCGCTCCGTGAAGCACCTGCTTGTCACCAACGACTTCCCGCCCAAGATCGGTGGAATCCAATCGCTGCTCTGGGAGTGGTGGCGGCGCCTGCCGCCCGAGTCGTTCGCCGTTCTCACCAGCCCGTATGAGGGAACTGAGGCGTTCGATGCCGCCCAGCCGTTTCACATCGAGCGCACCCGTGAGCCGGTGTTGCTACCCCACCCGTGGATGGTGCAGCGCATCAACAAGATGGCTCGCGACGTTGGGGCGGATCTGATCGTGCTCGACCCAGCCCTGCCGCTGGGGCTCGTTGGCCCCTCACTCGACCTGCCGTACGACGTGGTCCTGCATGGGGCAGAAGTGACCGTGCCTGGTCGCCTTCCGCTGACCAAGCAGACACTGGGTTACGTGTTGCGCCGCGCTCGGCACATTGTCGCGGCGGGTGGCTACCCCGCCGCCGAGGCCGAGCATGCAGCAGGTCGATCGCTGCCCATCACCATCGTCCCGCCTGGCGTCGACACCGAACGGTTCCATCCGCTGACGGACCTCGAGCGAAGCCAGGCACGCGCCGATTTTGGTATCGACGACGATGCTGAGCTGGTGGTCAGCGTCAGCCGGCTGGTTCCCCGCAAAGGCTTCGACACTGCCATCCGCGCCGTGGCCAGGCTGCGGAGTTCGCGACCCAAGTTGCAACTGGTGATCGCTGGGGCAGGACGCGACGAGGATCGGCTGCGGCAGCTCGCCACGTCACTGCAGGCTCCCGTTCGCTTCCTGGGTCGGGTCAGCAACGACGACCTTCCTCGCCTCTTCGGATGCGCAGACGTGTACGCGATGCTCTGCCGCAATCGATGGGGTGGGCTCGAGCAGGAGGGTTTCGGCATCGTGTTCTTGGAGGCGGCGGCCTGCGGTGTGCCACAGATTGCCGGTGATTCCGGCGGCGCTGCCGAGGCTGTCGACGACGAAGTGAGTGGGCTGGTCGTTCGTGAGCCCGAGGATCCGAGGGTGGTGGCCGCAGCGATCGAACGGCTTCTGGATGATCCGGCGCAGGCGCGAGCGATGGGTGCAGCCGGCCGAGTGCGCGCCGTGCAGGAGTTCTCCTACGATGTTTTGGCACAGCGTCTGGGGGCCTCCCTCGGTGTCCTGGCAGACTGAACCTGTGACGTCTCGTTTGGTTCGCTTCAATATTGCCGGCACGGCGTTGTTCCTCGTCGCGCTCGCCGTCGCGATCCCGTTCCGAAGTGCTCGTCCGGGGCAGGTCGTCATCGTGGTCGTGTCGCTCGCGTTGTTCGCCGTGGGCATCGCCACATCGCTGTGGGCGTACTCCTCTGCGCTCGAGCGTTCGCGCAGCGAGGAGGTCGGCGTCGCCAATCTGTTTCTCCTCAGCGGCGGCACCGCCCCGAAACCAGTGAAGCGAGCCATGACAGTGGCACTTTCTGTGCAAGTGGTGGCTGCACTCGTTGGTGCCAGCGTGGGCGTTGCGGGCCTGCAGCAGAACCAACTCAACGCACTCGCGTTCGGGGTACTCGTGCCGATGTTCGGCATTGGTATGAACGGCGCATGGGCGGCGAGGTACGGTTCCTATGGGCCGCGGGTCAATCCGGCGGCAAAACCTTCCAACCGTAAGATCGGGTAAACATCTCCATGGCTGATACGGCTTCTCAAACCATCATCATTGCCGCCGCTCCCGAGCGCGTCTGGTCGATCGCGGTGGACCTCGAGCGGTACCCCGAATGGGCGAAAGACGTCAAGGATGTCGTCGTTCGCAAGCGCGACGAGCAGGGCCGTCCAGAGGAAGTCGAGTTCCGCACGTCTGCGCTGGGCCGCAGTACGCACTACACCCTGGCGTACGACTACTCCCAGGCGCCCAACGTGTTGGCGTGGCGAATGCTGCGCGGCGACATCATGCGCACCATCGATGGCGCCTACCAGTTCGCATCCGCGCCCGACGGCGGCACCGAGGTGCGTTACGACCTGGCCATCGAGTTGGTCGTTCCCCTTCCCGGTTTCGTGAAGCGGCGCGCCGAGGTTCGGATTCTCAACACCGTGCGCGAGTTGAAGATCCGCGCCGAAGCATGACGGCGGCGGGTCGACGCCTTGGCATCGACGTCGGTGGTACCAAGTGTCTCGGTGTGATTCTCGACGACGCGGGCGAGATGATCGAGGAGCAGCGATGCCCGACGCCCAAGGGGCCCGAGGCGATCATTGCGACGCTGGCAGAACTGGCGCGGTCGATGGGTCCGTGGGATTCGATCGGCATCGGTGTGCCAGGGTTGGTGACGCGCAGTGGCGTGCTGCGTGCGGCCCCGAACCTGGTCGACATCACGAACTTCGAGGTCGGGAGGTTGCTCGGTGTCGAGCTGGGCGCCACCGTGTTCGTCGACAACGACGGTACGTGTGCGGCCGCTGCGGAGTGGAAGACCGGTGCCGCACGTGGAGTGGACGACTTCGTGATGGTGACGCTCGGAACGGGCATCGGCGGCGGGGTGATCGCCGGCGGCGCGCTGATTCGTGGTGCCAACGGATTCACCGGCGAGATCGGGCACATGGTTGTCGACCCTGATGGTCCGCCGTGTCCATGCGGTCGCCGCGGCTGCTGGGAGCGGTACGCCTCTGGCTCGGGCTTGGCCCGCCTGGCGCGCGAGGCAGCCGTTGGTCGTCGTCTGGAGCGGGTGGTGAACCTGGCAGGCGGTGACGCCGAGAAGGTGCGCGGAGAAGATGTGCAAGCCGCAGCTCGCGAAGGCGATGCCGACGCGCTGCAGGTGATCGACAACTTTGGAAGGTGGGTGGCACTGGGCCTTGCCAACCTCACCAATATTCTCGACCCGGAGTCGTTCGTACTCGGGGGTGGACTCGCTGCCAGTGCTGACCTGTACCTCGGTCCGATTCAGAAGTGGTTCACACAGCTGCTGTATGCCCCGCACCTTCGGCCGCACCCATCGCTGATGTTCGCCCATCTCGGCGAGCGCGCCGGCGCGGTTGGCGCCGCGCTCCTCGCCGTCGTTCATTAGCGCAGTTCACTAGCGCAGTTCACTAGCGCAGGTCACCCGGCGTCGGCAACGGGGCCGGTAGTGGATCGAACCACCAGCCGTGGGCGCATGTGAACGTGCTCGAGTTCAGCGTCGCCGGTGAGCGCACCCAACAGCATGCTCGCCGCCAACCGGCCCATCTGGTTGCGCGGCTGATCGATGGTGGTGAGACCAATGTGGTTCAAGGCGGCGAACGCCGTGTTGTCATAGCCGACAACCGACGCAGTACGGGGCACGGACAGGCCGGCGTCGTCGAGTGCGTCGATCAGACCGACTGCGGAGAGGTCGTTGGCGGCGAAGAATCCGGTCGGTACGTCGCCCTCGCGAAGCAGCCGTCGCCCGGCGCGGTTACCTGCCTCCTCGGTGAAATCGCCGCTGATCACTCGCACGTTGTCGGCCAGCCCCACGGCTCGCATTGCCGCGACGTACCCTGCGCGGCGCGGCGCAGAACCAGCACCCCGGCCGCCGTCGATGTGGGCAATATGTCGATGGCCGAGATCGAACAGGTGCTGGACGGCAAGCCGTGCGCCCTCGGCATCGTCAGCACTGACCGAACCGACCGTGGGTCCACTCAGCGAACGGCCGGCGGAAACCACCGGGACCTCCTGGGCGATTGCCGTCAAGTGCGTCAGTGGCATACGACAACCTGCAACGATGATGCCATCTACGCGGGATGATAGGAACGCATTGATCGCACGCGACTCCACTGCTGGCGAACGGCGGCCGGTGGCGAGAATCACCTGATAGCCGTGCTGTTCAGCGCTGATGTGGACGCCATCGGCAACCTCCGCGTACCACGGGTTGTGCAGGTCGTTGAGCAACAACCCGACTGTCATCGTGCGACGTGATGCAAGGTTGCTGGCGGCAAGATTGCGGCGATAGCCCAACCGGTTTGCAGCCTCCAGGACCGCAACTCGTGCCCGCGCGCTCACCTGTGGAGAGTCGCGCATGACCAGCGACACCAGGGCCCGAGAGACCCCAGCTGCGGCGGCCACGTCGTCCATGCGAGGTTGCTGACTGCGGCGTCCGCTGGTGTCCGGCGTACTCATCGGGGATCACGGTAGTCACGTCCGGCCGGGCGTCAGACGTGTGGCAGATAGTTGGCGCGTGATTGGCGGATCTCTGCCCAGGCCGCTTCGCGCCCGGCGAGCCCGGCTGTCGACGACGTTTTGCCCGGCTCCAACGCCTTGTACACCTCGAAGAAGTGCTGGATCTCCTGCACGAGCTGCGGCGTCAGGTCATCGAGGTCGTGCACGTCCTGCCAGCGCGGCTCGTTGGGCGGCACGCAGATCAGCTTGGCGTCTTCGCCGGCCTCGTCGTGCATGTACAGCACGCCGACCGGACGGGCCTGCACCCAGATACCCGGGTACACGGGGTCTTCCAGTAATACGAGCGCGTCGAGCGGGTCGCCGTCGCCACTGAGCGTTTCTGGTACGAATCCGTAGTCGGCCGGATACGTGGTGGCTGTGAACAGGCGGCGATCGAGGAAGACGCGGCCTGTCTCGTGATCGATCTCGTACTTGTTGCGGCTGCCGCGAGGAATCTCGACGACGACTTGAATGCAGTCCGGGGGAAGTGCTTTCGACATGTGCGAATGCTCCCACACCCATGTCTGGTCAGCGCGATTCCACACTGGGTGTGGATATGGCGCGACCAGACTGGGCGTGCGAGCCGCACGACACCTAGCGTGACGCGCGTGGAACCCGAGCCGATCACTGCCACGGCGCCGCGACCTGCTGGTCGTACCGTGTTCACGCAGAACTGGATGGAGTTGACGTTCGTGCACTGGGCGATCGATCCGGCCGTGGTCGCGCCGTTGTTGCCCAAGGGTGTGCGGCCTGATGTCCATGAGGGCGTCGCCTACGTTGCGCTCGTACCATTTTCGATGGAGCGCATCGGCCTGCTGGGAGCGCCTGCCGTGCCCTACTTCGGGACGTTCCTGGAGACCAACGTCCGGCTCTACGGAGTCGACGAACTCGGCCGGCGCGGCGTGGTGTTCTGCTCCTTGGAGGCGTCGCGGCTGGCCACGGTCGTGGTCACCCGCGTCGCCACTGGGCTCAACTACCTGTGGGCGAAGATGGCGCTGGAGCGCTCTGGAAACGTCCTGACGTACGCCACCGAGCGGCGCTGGCCAGGCCCGCGGGGGCTTGCCTCCACCGTGTCGGTTCGGGTGGGCGATGTCATCGAACCCAACCCACTCGAACAGTTTCTCACTGCGCGCTGGGGTCTGTTCCTGCCTGACCGTCGAGGAAGAACGCGGTACTGGCCCAACGAGCATCCGGCGTGGCCGCTACGAGCCGCAACACTCGAGCACCTCGACGATCACCTCGTTGCCGACGCAGGCTTTCCTGGCCTTTCAGAGCAACCGCCGATCAGCGTGCTGTACTCCTCAGGTGTGAGCGTTCGCTTCGGTCCTCGCCGCACGCCAGTTCACTGCGAGTGATCGGTGGCATTCTCGACGCGTTGGACTGAATAACCACCTACGCATCGTGGAGTGTCGCTGCGTAGCATGCGCCCTGTGAAGCGCGTCGAGAAATCCACCAAACTTGCCAACGTCTGTTACGACATCCGCGGGCCGGTACTCGACCGAGCCCGAGAGATGGAAGAAGAAGGCCAGAAGATCATCAAGCTGAACATCGGCAACCTCGCCGTGTTCGGCCTGCAGCCTCCCGACGAGATCGTGCAGGACATGATCCGCAATCTGCCTGACGCGGCCGGCTACACGGACAGCAAGGGCCTGTTCGCCCCGCGCAAATCGATCGTGCACTACACGCAAGAAAAGCACATCGCCGGCGTCGACGTCGACGACGTCTATCTGGGTAACGGCGCCTCAGAGCTGATCGTGATGAGCTTGCAGGCACTGCTCGACGATGGTGACGAAGTGCTGGTACCGGCGCCCGACTATCCGCTGTGGACAGCGGCCGTCTCGTTGTCGGGTGGGCGTCCCGTGCACTACATGTGTGATGAGCAGTCCGATTGGTTTCCCGACATCAGCGATATCCGCGACAAGATCACGTCGTCCACCAAAGCAATTGTGGTGATCAACCCGAACAACCCGACGGGTGCGCTGTATTCCGACGACGTGCTGCGCGAAATCATCGAGCTTGCCCGCCAACACGAGCTGATCGTGTTCTCCGACGAGATCTACGACAAGACGCTGTACGACGGCAACACGCACACCAGTATTGCCTCGCTCGCCGATGACGTGCTGTGCGTGACCTTCAACGGACTGTCGAAGAACTACCGGGCCTGTGGCTATCGCGCCGGCTGGATGGTGGTGTCGGGGGAGAAGCGTCACGCCAAGGACTACATCGAGGGGCTGGACATGTTGGCCTCGATGCGGTTGTGCTCCAACACGCCCGGTCAGCTGGCCATCCAGACAGCGCTGGGCGGCTACCAGAGCATCGGCGATCTCGTTGCGCCCACCGGCAGGCTGTGCCGCCAGCGAGATCTGGCGTACGACATGCTCACGCAGATTCCGGGCGTCACCTGTGTGAAGCCGAAGGCGGCGCTGTACATGTTTCCCCGGCTCGATCCCACGATGTACCCGATTGCCGACGACCAGGACTTTGCATACGAGTTGCTGGCGGAGGAGAAGCTGTTGATCGTGCAGGGCACCGGCTTCAACTGGCCGACACCCGATCATTTCCGACTGGTCTTCTTACCGCCGACCGACGATCTCGGCGACGCATTGCATCGCATCGAGCGCTTTCTGGGTAACTACCGCAAGCGCCACAACACCTGACGCTGGTGTCACAGGAACCCGAGCCTGATCGCCTCCGAAGTGAGATGGTCGCGATGGTCGGGGTGGGCCACTGCGATCAACGCAGAGGTGCGTTCGCGCACTGTTCTGGAGCGCAGTTCGGCGACGCCGTACTCCGTCACCACCATGTCGACGGTGTTCTTCGAGTTGGTCACGACCTCGCCTGCGGGTAGCTGCGGAACAATCCTGCTGACCGTTCCGTGCGCGGCCGTCGAGCGCAGCACGATGAACCCTTTACCGCCCTCTGAGTACATTGCGCCGCGGGCGAAGTCGACCTGCCCACCCGACGACGAGTAGTAGTGGCCACCCAGCGTCTCTGACGCGCACTGCCCCAGGAAATCGACCGCCAGCGTGGCGTTGATGGAGACGAAGTTGCGTTCGCGACTGAGTAGCCGTGGGTCGTTGACGTATCGGGCGCTCCACATTTCGACGGCAGTGTTTTCGTTGATGAAGTCGTAGAGCCGCTGTGTGCCGAGCGCAAAGGTGCCCACGACCTTGGTGCGGTTGTGTAGCTTGCGGATCCCGTTGACCACGCCACGCTCCACCAGATCCACGAGACCATCGCTGAGCAGTTCGGTGTGGACGCCGAGATCGCGATGGTTGGCGAGCGCACCCATGATGGCGTTGGGGATGGCACCGATACCCGTCTGCAGGCACGCGCCGTTCACCACTCGTTCGGCGACGAAGCCGGCGATGGTGTGATCGTCTGGCTCCATCACAGGTGGCGCCACCTCGACCAACTGCTGGTCATTTTGTGCCCAACCCGTCACCTGGCTGATGTGGATCTGATTGCGGCCGAAGGTGCGTGGCATCTGCGAGTTGACTTCGAGGAAGAAGCGGGCACGACCGATGAAACTGCTGGTGTAGTCGGCGCTGACCCCAAGGCTGAAGTATCCGTGGCGGTCGGGTGGGGAGGCAGCAGCAATCACCAGTGGGTCGGTGGTGCGCTTCTGCATGTGATTGAACACTTCACTGAAGTGGTTGGGCACGAGGTCGACGGTGCCCGCCAGGAAGCACGGCCGGGTGACGTGTGACAGGAAGTACGAGATGTGGTGCAGTCGGCTGCCATAGGCGCCGTGCAGATACGGTCGGTCGCGCAGTGCGTGCATCTGGTTGACGGTGACGCCGTCGATCTCCCGGCGATCTGCCGCAGCTTCGATGGCATCCAGCAACATCGTCGGCTCGCCGTTGGCCAAGGGCACGATGAGCGCGCCGCCCGGCTGAATATGTGTCAGAACGTCATTGGCGGAGCCAGCGTCCATCAGTGTTTCTCCCAGCTTCTCGAACGTTCCACTGCGCGCAACCAACTCTGATGACCGACGTCGGCCAGCAGCCGATCGGGGTTGGGGTCGAAGGTGGCTTCGACGGTCCATTCGGCAGCAACGGCGGAGAGCGATGCCCACACGCCTTCCGCAAGGCCAGCAAGGTAAGCAGCGCCGAGCGCTGTCGTCTCTTGGTCAACCGGACGCCGGACGGTAACACCCAGCTGATCCGCCTGCATCTGCAGCATCCCATCCATCGCCGAAGCGCCACCGTCCACGCGCAGATCGGCGATCTCGATGCCAGCGGCCGACGTCATTGCATCGACGGCATCGCGGGTCTGGTACGCCATCGCCTCGACCACGGCTCGGGCGATGTGCGCCCTGCCGGTACCGCGGGTGATGCCCACGATGGTGCCACGAGCGTATGGGTCCCACCATGGGCTGCCAAGACCGGTGAGTGCCGGGACCAGACACACGCCACCGTTGTCGTCGACCGAGGCTGCCAGCGGGCCGATCTCGGAGGCGGAGGAGATGATGCCCAACCCGTCACGAAGCCATTGGACCGCTGCGCCGGTGACGAAGATGGCACCCTCCACGGCGTATGTGACGGTGCCGTCGGCGAGCGTCCAGGCAACGGTGGTGAGCATTCCATCGGCGGGTGCGGGGCAGGTGGCGCCGACGTTGAGAAGGACGAAGCTGCCCGTGCCGTACGTGTTTTTCGCCATGCCGGGCAGCACGCACGCCTGGCCGAAGAGGGCAGCCTGCTGGTCGCCGGCAATGCCGGAAATCGGAATACCGGCCGGCACACCGCACCGCTCGGAGGTGACACCAAATCGTCCGCTGGACGGCAACACCTGGGGGAGCGCCTGCCCTGGAACTCCGAAGAGCTGGCACATCTCGTCGCTCCACCGCAACGAGCGAATGTCGAAGAGCATCGTGCGGCTGGCGTTCGATGCGTCGGTGGCATGAACGTTGCCACCGGTCAGGTTCCACACCAGCCAGCTGTCGACGGTGCCGATGGCCAAGTCGTCGTCGACGGGGATGTCGCGATTGGCCAGCAGCCACTCGATCTTCGAACCCGAGAAGTAGGGGTCGAGCACCAGGCCGGTGATCTCGCGCACGCTGGGCAGCGCTCCTGCCTGGACGAGCTCGTCGCAGCGGCCTGCGGTGCGGCGGTCCTGCCACACGATGGCGGTGCCATACGGAACTCCGGTACGTCGGTTCCACGCCAACACCGTTTCGCGCTGGTTGGTGATGCCGATGGCTGCCACAGTGGCGACACCGACGCGGTCCAGCACGTCGGTCAGCGTTGCCTTCACGGCCTCCCAGATCTCGACGGCATCGTGTTCGACCCAGCCGGGCTCGGGAAAGTGTTGGGTGAACTCGCGATAGCTGGCGATCACCTCACCGTTGTGAGTGCCGGCGCCGGGGAAGACGGCACGGCTGCGGACACCGGTGGTGCCAGCGTCGATGGCGATCACGCAGCGGTTGGTGTCCATCAGCGTTTCTTCTTTTGACTGCTCTTGCCGGTGCCGCCCGAGGTTCGGCTGGTCGGTGCGGGGCGCGGGCGGCCCGACGGTGAGGGGCTGCGGCCGATCTGGCGCGGCGGCGCAGCGGCGGCTTCGGCGCGGATCTGCTTCAAGGTCTTGCGTTGATAGCCGAACTTGGCCATCACGCCACCCAGCCCGATGTAGACGACACCGCCGAGGATGATCGCGAAGTAGCTCGTGCCCTTGCGATTGTCGGTGACGAAGAGCGAGACCGCTGCGACAGCGGCACCGATGACTGCCCACTCGATGAACAACCGTTTCCATGCCACTGGATTCGCCGAGTTCCATGCCATCTTTCGAGTCCTCTTCCAGGGAATTGCCCTACGCTTCATACATGTGCGAGTAGGCATTCTGACAGGTGGAGGCGATTGTCCGGGCCTCAACGCAGTGATTCGAGCAATCGTCCGCAAGGGCGAACTCGTTTACGGCGATGAGCTCGTCGGGTTCCTCGACGCCTGGGATGGTGTCATGGAGCGGCGCACCATTCCGCTCGATGTGTCGTCGTTGCGCGGCATGCTGCCCAAGGGTGGCACGCTGCTGGGTACCCGCCGCGGGAGCCCGTACGACCACGAGGATGGCCTCCAGCTGGTGCAGGCTACGTTCGACGACATGGGCCTCGATGCGCTGTTGGTCATCGGCGGGAACGGATCGCTCTCGGTCGCGTGCAAGCTGCACGAGGACCTGGGCCTGCCCATCATCGGCGTCCCCAAGACGATCGACAACGATGTCGTCGGCACCGACATGACCTTCGGGTTCAACACGGCCGTGCAGATCGCGACGGATGCGATCGATCGCCTCCACACCACTGCGGAGAGCCATGATCGGGTGATGGTGGTCGAAGTGATGGGCCGTCACAGCGGTTGGATTGCCACGTACGCAGGTATCGCCGGTGGTGCCACGGCGATCCTGATCCCGGAGGAACCGTTCGACATCGACAAAGTGTGCGAACTTCTCCGCAGCCGTCACGAGCGAGGCCGGTATGCATCGATCGTGGTGGTTGCTGAGGGCGCTGAACCCAACGACTCCACCATGCGTTCGCGTGTGAAGGTCTACGACCAGTTCGGGCACGTACGACTTGGCGGCATCGCAGAGACGATCGCCAACGTGATCGAGGAGCGCACGGGTTTCGAGACGCGCATGGTTCTGCTGGGTCACATCCAGCGTGGCGGCACGCCGACTGCCTTCGATCGTGTGTTGAGTACTCGCTACGGCGTGGCAGCGATCGATGCGGTGCACACCGCATCGTGGGGCCACATGGTGGTGCTACGCGGCAACGTCGTCACTACGGCGCCGCTCACCGAAACTGTCGGCAGAACTCGACCGGTGGACATGCACCTGTATCACGAAGTGGCCGAAGTCTTCTTCGGCTGACGGCGTTGGGCTGATCGCTACGTCGTGGGTTGTTTCGGTGTCGGAATCGCTGGATACGCCGGCTGTGCGGAGACGACGAGGCCGGGGTAGTCGTAGACGGTGAGCGGCAGACTCTGCAGCGCACCGTTCCCGGCGGGTAATCGCTGGTCGATGCCGTCGATCAAGATCTTGACGGATTGCACGCCGTCGAGCTCCGAGGCGGTGAAGACCAGTTGGGCGACCGCGGTGACGAGCGCCTCGCCGGACAGTTCGCCCAGTTCCTTGGACACGTCGATACGCAGCACTCCTCCGCGACGCGTGGCGGACAGCAGCTGGAGGCCTGCGGGCAAGGCGGTGCGGAGCTGGCCGACGACCTCCTGCGCATTCGGGCCGGCGAGCAACTCGCGGATGACCTCTGTGGGGCTTTCGGTGACATCGCGAGCAACCCCCTGCAGCGACTGCGACTGCCCGGCGCTTTCGGGCGCCAGTAGGTACACGCGGGCAGTTCCGGTGGCGGCCCCTGCAATTCGGTCAGTGGCGACTCCGAGTCGTTGCTGGTTTGCCGGGGACACGTTGCGTGGGCTGTCGTCAGAGCTGATGCCACACGCGCTCAATGTGCTCGCCAGCACCACCACGGCAACCAGCAGGGAGTACCGATGAGCGTTCACACGCCCACCTCATCTGCCGGCAGTTGCAGGACGAAACGAGCACCGGGCTCGCCGTCGAGGCGGTCTTCCACCCAGACGCGACCGCCGTGCATGCGGAGGTGCTCGTCGACCAGGGAGAGGCCGAGGCCAGCGCCGTCGCTACTGCTGCGCCGGCCGGCAACGGCACCGCGCGCAAAGCGTTCGAACACCAGCTCGCGTTCCTCGATCGGCACACCGAGACCATGATCTTCCACCGTGATCCAGACGTGGCCCAGGGGCTCGCCCTCGCCGTCGGGCTCGGTGACGGTGATGGTGCATTCGCCACCGCCGTGCAGGCGGGCGTTGTCGATCAGGTTGGCGACGACACGGGCCAAACGACGACGATCTCCTCGGATGATGACCCGCTCGGCGCGCTCGGTGACCACCACCGGCGTCGAGGGTGCGCTGCTGACGGCGACCGCCTGGCGCACGAATTCGGCGACCAACAGGTCGTCGAGGTTGAGTCGGATGGCGCCCGCGTCGAAGCGCGAAATTTCCAACAGATCCTCCACCAAGCCCTGGAAGCGGGTGACGTCAGCAACCAGTAGGTCGAGAGCAGCCTGCGCGCGTTCGGGCATGTCATCGCGACGTGCCTGCATCACCTCGGCGCTCGCGGCGAGCGTCATCAGTGGCGAGCGCAGCTCGTGACTGACGTCGCTGGCGAAACGCGCGTCGCGTTCGACACGGGCTTGGAGCGCGGAGGCCATGTCGTTGAACGAGTTGGCCAGCACACGAAGATCTGGGTCGTCCGTCGGTTCGAGGCGCGTGTCCAGCCGTCCGCCGGCAATTGCTTTCGCGGCTTGCGCGGCCTCGCCCAGAGGTCGCACCGCACGATTGGCCACCAGCGTGCCGAGCAGCGCACCGACGAGCGTCGTGATGAAGCCGGCGAACAGAAGGCTGCGCAGAACGCTGTTCAGCGTGTTCGAGACGTCGTCCAATGCAACGAAGTCGAAGTAGCTGCCGTCGGTGACCGTCAGAGGAATGCCGATGACCAGTGTGGGTCGGCCGCCGATGCGGGTGGTCATCCGTGCCGGTATGGACTCGCCGATGACCCGTTGTTGCAGCGCTGCTGGGATGTTGTCGGGGCCGTACTGGGCCGAGCTTCCGCCGCTCCAGGTGCCGCGGTAGTTGATTGCGAATCGGTTGACCCCGAGGGCGGTCAACCGGTCGATTGCCGGTTTTGTCGAGGGTGAGTTGGTGGCGAGCGCATTTTGGGCCACCTGCGCATTGCGGTAGGCCTGCTCGATACCTGATCTATCGCGCTGATTGACGACGCTGCTGCGGGTGAAGCTGTACGCGGCGGCAGCGAGAAAACCGGAAAGGAACAGTGTGCCGAGGCCGAACATCAGCAGGATGCGAATACGCAGACTCAGACGGCGTGGCTGTACCTCGCCCCATCGCCGACCCCATCGCTCGAGGCGGCCTTCGGCGTGCGTGCCCACATCACTCGACGATTCGGGTGGAGATCCGGTGCCGGTGCTGTTGTTGGTGTTGCCAACGACCGAGACAGCGGTGGCGAGAGTGCCGGTGGTGGGCTGTGTCACGACTGCAGTCGGTAGCCCAGGCCCCGCACGGTGACAACGTGCCGTGGGTTGGCGGGGTCTGCTTCGACCTTGGTGCGCAGTCGACGGACGTGCACGTCGACCAAGCGGCCATCGCCGAAGTAGTCGTAGCCCCACACCTTGTCCAGCAGGCTTTCACGGCTGAACACGCGACCAGGGTTCTGCGCCAGTTCGCACAGCAGCCGAAACTCGGTCTTGGTGAGGTGCAGTTCCTGACCGGCGCGCAGTACCTTGCCCTCTTCGGGCACGATCTCCAGATCGCCGAAGGTCAGCTTGGCGTGGCCGGGGCTGATGGGACGGATTCGCCGCAGCAGTGCACGAATGCGGGCGGAGAGTTCCTTCGGGGCGAACGGCTTGGTGAGGTAGTCGTCGGCGCCGGCTTCCAAGCCTGCGACGACATCGTGGGTGTCGTTGCGGGCGGTGACCATCACGATCGGTACATCGCTGTGGCGGCGCAGGGTGCGGCACAGTTCGAACCCGTCGATGCCGGGCAACATGATGTCGATGAGCACGACGTCTGGTGGGGAGCGATGGAATAGCTCGATGGCTTCCTCACCGCTGCCGGCCTCGTCGACCGTCCAGCCCTCGTCCTCGAGGGCCAATTTCACGGCCGTACGGATGCGTTCATCGTCTTCGACCGAAAGGATGCGAGTTCCCACGGACCCATGATGCCAGGCCCAGGCCCCTCCGCGGTGTGTGGCAGCCTAGAAGCCGAGTTGAACATCGATTTCTGTGATGAGCGCGCGCATCGGACCGATCAGCTCGGGGTTGGCAGCGATGACCGAGTCGGGCCGGACGGGCTGCCCCTCGAGGGTGCTGGTGACACATCCTGCCTCGCGTGCGATGAGTTCACCGGCGGCGAGGTCCCACGGCCCCAACCATTGTTCGAAGTAGACGTCGACCCGTCCGGCCGCCAGGTTGCAGAGGTCGGCTGCGGCAGCACCGAAGCGTCGGATGTCGCGCACCTGCGGGAGCAGTGCGGCGACGCGTGTGGCCTGCAGCGCCCGGCGCGAGGCGGAATAGCTGAAGCCGGTGGCGACGAGCGCGAGAGATATCTCGTGCGTGGTGCTACAGGAGATGGTTGCGCCGTTCAGCCGTGCGCCGCCGCCGGCAGTGGCAGTGAAGAGCTCGTCGGTGGCGGGTACATAGACCACACCGACCTGCGTGCCAGCCGCCGTGCGGGCCGCAATGGACACAGCCCAACCGGGAAGGCCATACAAGAAGTTGGTGGTGCCATCGATGGGGTCGATCAGCCAATCGACCCCGCTGGTGCCGGGTGTGTTGGTGCCTTCTTCACCAACAATTGCGTCGTTCGGGCGGGCCGCCAGAATGCCCTCGACGATGAGGGTCTCATTTGCCTTGTCGAACTCGGTGACCATGTCAGTGGCCGACGACTTCGTATCCGTGATCGAGATGCCGCGTTCGGCACGCCCGTCTCGCGCCAGCCTGCCGGCGCGTAGTGCGAGGTCGATCGCCAACTGCAACAGGGCCTCGTTGTCGCTGCTCACCCGCGGTCCGAGCGCTCTCGCCGTTCGATTTCGCGCCATTCCCCAACGGCGCGCAGGACGAGCACGGCTACCACGCTCATCCCGCCGGCAGCGATGACCGCGCCGGTCAGGGCGCCGATGCCCTTTGGGGAGGCGCACGAGCCAGTGCACTGCAACTTCACCAGTGTGTGCCCGATCAACCCCCCTGCGAAACCCCCGACGAGGATGGCAACGAAGGCGACCGCCCGAGCAGCGGGGGAGGGAAGCGCGGAGAGAGGCCGTTCTTGTTCGGTCACGCGTCCAGCGTAACGGGGCGTTCGCTGCACGCTGCGTAGCCCCAGCACCTAGGCTCACCGACTGTGCGTGCCACCGTGGTCATTCCGACGTACAACGAAATAGAGAACATCGAGCGGGTCATCCGCGAGGTTCTGCTTGCTGCACCAGACGTGCAGATTCTCGTCGTCGACGATGGCAGCCCGGACGGCACCGCCGACAGGGCCGAAGCACTTGGGGTCGAACTCGGGCACGTCACCGTGCTGCGCCGCGCCGAGAAGAACGGGCTCGGCAATGCATACCGGGCAGGTCTGCGCAGGGCCATCGATGACGGTGCCGAAATCTGCGTGCAGATGGACGCCGACCTGTCGCACGATCCCGCCGTGCTGCCTGCACTGCTCTCCAACGTGGAGCACGGCGCCGACCTGGCCATCGGCAGCCGCTACGTACCGGGCGGGCAAACGGTCAACTGGCCGCGCCGCCGGCGAATGCTGTCCCGCTGGGGCAACCGCTACGCAGCGGGCGTCTTGGGCCTCGCGGTCAATGATGCAACCGCCGGCTACCGGGCCTACAGCTCGGCGGGCCTGGAACGCATGGAGTTCGAATCGGTCGAGGCTGACGGCTACGGCTTTCAGGTCGAGATGACCTATCGGCTGGTCAGCGCCGGTGGAAAGATCGTGGAGTTCCCGATCAGCTTCCAGGACCGCACCGAAGGCGTCTCGAAGATGTCGGGCAGCATCATCCAAGAGGCACTGCTGCTGGTGATGAAGCTCTGGATCAGTGACTTCCGTGGGCGTCGCTCTCGCCGATCTGACGGTCGCTGAGCGATGCGCCACTGGACTGTCGGCGGCGCGTTGATCCGTCACGGCGACGGTCTTGTCCTGGTGAGCAACCGTCGACGTGACCGAACTGTCGAGTGGACACCCCCTGGCGGCGTCATCGACGAAGGTGAAACGCTGCTGGAGGGCCTGGCTCGCGAAGTCCGTGAGGAGACCGGCCTGCTGGTGCGCTCATGGGCGCAGTGTTGCTACACCGTGACAGTCGACGCACCCGACATGGGCTGGCGGTTGAAGGTCGAGGCGTGGGAAGTCGCCGCCTTTGATGGCGACGTCCTCATCGCCGACCCGGACGGGATTGTCGAGCAGGTGCTGCACGCCTCGTTGGCCGAGGCCAACGATCTGCTGCAAGCCAGCCCACCGTGGGTGCACGCGCCGGTCACTGAATGGCTGGCCGGCGCCGTCTGCGACGACTACAAGTTCGTGCTGCGCGGTGTCGAGCGGCGCAACGCTCGCATCGAACGTGTTGCGTAGGTTCGCAGTCGAATGAGCTCGGCCCAGCCGCGAACGATTCTTCACGTGGACATGGACGCGTTCTATGTCAGCGTCGAACTTCGTCGTCGCCCCGACCTGCGTGGTCTGCCGGTGGTGGTGGGCGGCACCGGGGCACGGGGTGTGATTGCCGCCGCGTCGTACGAAGCGCGTCGCTTCGGTCTGCACTCGGCGATGCCATCCACACGGGCGCGCCGCATGTGTCCGCAGGTGGTCTTTCTGCCGGGCGATCACGAGCTGTACGGCCAGGTGAGCGCGCAGGTTCATGAGATCTTCCACTCCGTGACACCCTTCATCGAGCCACTCTCGCTCGATGAGGCATTTCTGGATGTCACGGGTTCGCTGCGATTGCTGGGTACCGGCGTCGAGATCGCTCGCTCCGTGCGCGACCAGGTGTGGAAGCAGCTCGACCTGCGCTGCTCAGTGGGGGTGGCTCCCAGTAAGTTCATCGCCAAGCTCGCGTCGGTTGCCGCCAAACCGAAAGCGACGCCGGCTGGAGTTGTCGAGGGGAAGGGAATCTGGGAGGTGCGACCGGGCGAGGAGCTGGCCTTCCTGCACCCCCTCCCCGTGAAGGCGCTGTGGGGCGTGGGGCCCGCCACCCTCGATCGGCTCACGCGGCTGGGTGTGCGCATCGTACGAGATCTCGCGGAGCTGGATGAGCCGACGCTCGTTGGTGCGCTGGGGAAGGCGCACGGTGAACACCTGCATCGCCTGGCATGGGCGATCGACGACCGCCTCGTCGAGGTGGATCGAGCGATGAAGTCGGTCAGTCATGAGGAGACCTTCAGCACGGATCGCCATACGCACACAGAACTGATGCGTGAACTGGTGCGACTGGCTGATGGAGTGGCGGGGCGGATGCGAGCGCAGGGAACCGCCGCACGAACATTCTCCCTCAAAGTTCGTTTCACGGACTTCAACACGATCAGTCGCGCAATCACGGTGCCCTCTCCCATCGCGACGGCTCATGGCATCGTGAAAGCCGTCGAACCCTTGCTGGAGGCCGTCGATCCGTCTCCTGGCGTGCGGCTCCTGGGCGTCAGCGCCAGCAACTTCGGGTCCGTCGCTGAACAGATGTCGCTGGACGATCTCTTCGATGCCGTCCCGGCGACGGAGTCGGAATGGCAAGCGGCGGAGGAAACGATGGATGCCATTCGCACCCGATTCGGGTCGACAGCGATTGGCCCGGCGAGCGCCGTGAGTGCCGATGGGTTGCGACTCACGCGCCGTGGCGCACAACAATGGGGACCCGATCAGGAGAAACCCTGAGGAACGAACACCCGACACGCGTTGTCTCGCTCGTCGAATCGTGCGAGGATGGGCCGAGGCCACTCCGAGGAGCTTGTCATGCCGCTGTCGGAAAACGAACAGAAGATCCTTCGCCAGATAGAAGAGCAGCTTCAGCGCGACCCTGGGTTTGGTCGCAACCTGCATTCCGTTGGCGGCGGTAGCAGGCGAGTTCTCTTCTTGGCCAGTGCGGCAGCGGTGGTGTGCCTCGTCCTCACCATCACGTTCCTGTCGGTCAGCCCCTACCTGTCGTTCGTCATGTTCATCGGTGCGCTCGTCGCGGCACTGTTCGCCGAACGGCATGCTCGTACTCTCGGCGAATCAGGTCTGAATCACCTCTCCGAGTCGATGCGCGGTCGCTTCGGTGCGCCGCCTCGCTCGCGTGCCGACGACTGACGCCTGATCTGTTTGCTGCTCAGCCGGCAAACCGGCGGCGCATCAGCCGCGGATCGAAGAGCAACTTCACTCGCAGTTGGGTGGATGTCCGGTCGCGGCACACGCTCGCGATCTCGGTCGCCAGTAGCTCGCATCGGGCGGCGGTCTGCTCGTCGATGTCGCGGGGTGAATACACGGCGCGCGTGACATGTACGGCCACTTCGCGCAGTGCCCGATGATCGGCGCCGGTGGCGAGTTCTGCAACGGTGGCGTACTCGAGCGGCGTCTCGCCGGCAAGTTGTGGCGCGCCAGCCAGGGACAGGGCCCCCAACGTTTGTTGCCATGCGCTGATCACACGGTCGCGCGTGGTGCTGTTGTGGCGCTGCGACAGCGCACGGACGAATCTCGGAGCAATCAGCACCCAGGCGAGCACCGCCGCGGCGAGCCCAGCGAACACGAGGGGAACCGTTGAACCCCCCGATGAGCCACGTCCGCCCGAACCCCCGGCAAACAATGTGGTGGTGGTGCCGCCAGCGCCGACCGGGCGGGCGCCGCCGGGCACCGTCGTGGATGCCTCGGGGTCACCCACGTTGCGCGGGGGAACTGTCTGGGGTGTCGTCAGGGGTGTGGACCCGCCGTCGCCGCCGTTGCCGGTGAACTGCGCCGGCGGCACGTTGGTGTAGTCCGTGGCGTCGGGGCTGCCGCGGCCAGGTGTTGGTTCGAAAGGAACCCATCCGATGCCGTCGAACCACACCTCCGGCCAGGCGTGTGCGTGGCGGCCGTACACATGGAACAGGCCGTCGGAGCGCAGGTCGCCGGGGGTGAACCCGACGGCCATGCGTGTGGGCAGGCCGAGATAGCGAGCCATCACGCCGAACGTGCCGGCGAAGTGCTGGCAGAAGCCGCTGCGGCCACGAAGGAACGCTTCGATCGCGTCGTAGCTGTTGCCGTACTGCACGTCGAGGTCGTAGCTGAAGTTGTTCCGGAAGTAGTTCTGTAGCGCGAGTGCCTTCTCATACGGAGTCACTGCCCCGGCCGTCGCGGCCAGCGCCTCGTCCTTGGCCAACTGTGGGAGGCCACCGGGAAGATCCAAACTGCCCGCAGGAGCGTTGTCGACGGTGGCATTACGGAGCTGATCCACGGTTGGCCGAGGGACCATCGACTGCACATCAATGCGGTCGCCGGCCTGCAGGTCGACGTCGGGTAGCAGCAGCATCTGCGTCTGATCGGTCCAGCGAATATCGGCCGGCGATACCGATACCGGGTGGAAGGCCGCGGGAACGTTGTGGTTGCCCAACGCCAAGATTCGAATGGTCTGTGACGAGATCGGTGACTGCACCAAGACCTCGTTCGAGCGGTCGCCCATCGACTCGAGATCTTCTTCGAGCGGACTCCACTGTCCGTTGTCGTACTGCGGTGATGCGTAGATCCGCCAGTAGTGACCGCCGTCAGATGAGTCGACGGTGAAGAGTTCGAGGTTGCCTCGGTTGCGCATCTGGGCACCGATGTCGACGAGTGGGCTCAGCACTTCAGTGACGCTGCCGTGGCGGTTGCGGGTGTCGACGAGCGCTCGTTCGCCGGCACCCGGCAGGCGCGGTGCAACCGCCGCGGCAACGACGGCGGTCAGGCCGAAGGTGGCCAGCACCGCCGGTAGTGCAGCAACCAAGGTCATCCGGCGAGCGCCCATCCAGGTGGTCTGGTCGCTGGTCTGACGGAAACGCAGAATCGCGACCGTCAGCAGCGCAGTTGCAACCCACAGTGCGGCGACACCCACGCGGTGGTTGTCGGTTCCGAGGGCAGAGGTGAAGATGAAGATGACGCCAGTGGGCACGACCGCCTCGACGCGGCCCATCGCGCGGAACGCGAACGTGTCGGCCAGCGCCGCGCAGATGGCGACGGCGGCCGCACCCGCGACCGCATAGTTGCCCACGCTGGGGACAGGGGCAACAGCGGTGGGGAACAGGTCGATGACGAGTCGCAGGTCGATACGCATGACGTCGAAGGTGCGCATGGTGGGGAAGGGACCCGACATCGTGTCGCGGTAGTAGACGACCGCGAGCAGTTCGACGATGGCGACGAGCAGGGTCGCGAGCGCGACCACTACATGGGCTCGCGCGATCCGCAAGAGCAAGGCGATCGTGTGTGTACCGAGCGCGACCAACACCATGTCGTTGAGAAAGGCCCAGTCGGGGAAGACCCGACACAGCGAGATCACGGTGGCCAGGCTCAGCGCGGTGAGGCAGACGGTGGCCGGGAGTTGCGCGTCGTCGAGCCGAGTGGTCGGCTTCGCGATGCTGCTCACGCGATTGCCCCAGCGCGGCCCAGTACCAGCTGATTCCACCCGTGACGAAGACGCTCGAGTGACGTGCAGTCGACGTGAAAGCCCTTGCCGCCGGCCGTGGCGCTCATTGCGGTCACGAACACCACCGATTCGTCGGGCCCCGCCGAGGCACGTGCGGTGGTGGCAGCCCGCGAGGTGGTGTGTGTGGTGACGACGACCAGCAGGCCCAGACCATCGGCGCTGGTGCGTCCGCTCGCGGTGTGGTCGACCACTTCTTGCCCGGGCATCACAGTGGCCAGCCAGCGCAACGAGTGTGGCGCCACCTCAGGCCCGCGAAGGTCGATCCCGGGTGCCACCAGCCGGGTCGCAATACCGACTGCTGAGGCCGCAGCTACGACGCTGGCAGCTGCAGTGACCGCACGTTCGAAGCCATCCTCGTCGTACCCATCGGCGAGCGTGTCGAGGACGACGACACAGCGTTGGACACCCTCCATTGCGGTCTCGCGGACGATCAACGTTCCTGCTCGCGCCGATGTCTTCCAGTTGATGCGCCGAAGGTCGTCGCCCGGCGTGTATTCGCGCTGTGAATGAAACTCCGAACCTGTCTGTCCGAACGCCTTCATCCTGAGATGCTGGCCGAGGCGACCAGAACTTCCCGTGCCGGGAAAGGCCAGTGGCACTCGCTCGGGAACGACCAACACTTCACCGGCACCCGCGAGCCACACGACCCGCGTGCAGAGGCCCAGCGGGTCGGTGCGCTCCGCGCGTAGCGGGCCGGTGCGTAGAACTCCACGTCGTGTGGTGGGCACTCGATAGGCGGCGCTGATCGAGTCTCCGGGTCCGAGTGGCGCCAGTTGCATCGGCGCGCCTCCCTTGTCGCCCACGGGCTCCCACAACTTCAGTCGCGGGGTGCGTACGTGTGAACGATTGGCTACCTGGAGGTCGACCCGTGCAGGCTCGCCGACCGAGACGGTCGTCGGGCGAGCAACGCGCCGGACGTCGACTCGGGGTAGCGGACGATTGACGACAGCAACGGCAGCGCCGAACGTCGTGAGGAGTGCGACCCCCACGACGTACAACTCCATCAGACCAAAGACGCGGCCCATCGCAATCGATGCGGCGGCCGCCACGACCATAGCCCAGCCGTGGCGTGTTGGCATCAGCGTCCTGCCGGCACGGGAACCGCCGTGAGCAGTTCCTGAATGGCGCCCTCGTTGGTGAGGCCCCGTGATGCAGCCTCCGGACGTAGCACGATGCGGTGCGACAGCACAGCGATGGCGACTGCCTTGACGTCATCGGGGATTGCGTAGTCGCGTCCGTGGGCGGCGGCGTGCGATCGCGTGGCGCGGGCCAACTGCAACGTGGCTCGCGGGGAGAGGCCCAGGAGCATGCCGTTGTGTCGCCGACTGGTTTCGGCCAGATCGACCAAATATCCCTTCAGCACATCAGCGATGTGAACGGTGCGTACCGCGGCGCACATCTGGACGACTTCGGCCGTGCTGACGACAGGACGCAGCGCGTGCAGCGCGTCGGCAGCGCCATTCGAGT
>DAORTY010000018.1:0-17744 GCA_035432905.1 Ilumatobacteraceae bacterium
TCGCCGAAGAGGTCGACGACACCGGCATCGTCTACTTCAGCCGCTTCTACCGGCTCGACGAGGGCCAGGTCTACCCGCCGCGGACCGGCCCGATCGGTGGCGACCTCGGCTACCTGAAGTACGGCGTGTTCGTCGGTGACAACAACACCTTCAGCGTCACGCTGGCCACTCCCACGAATGACGACCAGTTGCGCAAGATGCTGGCCGACCCGGCCGTCTTCGACGCGTGCGCTCGGCAACTGGTCGCGACCGCACCGTGGCTGGATGGCCGCGCCAGCCCCATCACCGAGCAGGTCCATGTGATGGCCGGGCTGCTCAACCGCTGGCGCGACCACGTGGTCGACGGCGTTCCGGTGGCCACCGGCGTGCTGCCCGTCGGCGACGCCGTGCTGTGCACCAACCCGCTGTACGGCCGCGGCTGCTCCACTGCATTCTGGAGCGCCCACCTGATGGCTGATGCGGTTGCGGCGCACGCCGACGACCCGATGGCCATGGCGCTGGCCTACGACGAAGCGCTGCGCAGCGAGATCTTCCCGTTCTACCGCTCGGGTGTGGACCAGGACCGCGAGGCGCGCCGTGTTGCCGCTGCGCTGCTCGCCGGCGAGGACCCTGACGGCGACAGCAGCGACCCGCGTACATTCATGCGCAGCGTGTTTCGCGAAGGGCTGCTGCCGGCGATGCGCACCGATGCCGTTGTGTTGCGAGCATTCTTCCGTGGCCTCAACCTGCTCTCCACCCCCGACGCGCTGGCGCAGGACCCCGACGTCAGCGCTCGGGTCCTGGCCGCTTGGCAAGACCGCGAGAACCGCCCACCCGAGGAGCCGCTCGGCCCGAAGCACCGCGCCGAATTGCTCGCGCTGCTCCCGGCCTAGTCGACGGCGTCTTGCACTGCGTCGACCGCTTCGTCGGCGATCTTGTCGAGAGCGTCGCGCACGTCGTCGAGGCCCGGCACGTCGGCCAGCAGCGTGTCCTCCAGGCGAGTGTCGTCGAGGATCAAGAACAGCACCACCCCCACGATCGCGCCGATCAGTGGGAACACGATGAACACCCACAACTGCTCGAGGGCGCCGGTGGAGGTCTCGGCGAACAGCGCGGTACCGAGACTGCGTGCGGGGTTGACCGAGGTGCCGTCGATAGGGATGGCGATGAGGTGGATCAGCATCAGCGTGAGGCCGGCGACCAACCCAGCGAAGCCGGGGGCGAACTTGGGGGTGGTGGTGAACAACAGGACCATCACCAAGATCGCCGTCAGGATCACTTCGGTGATGATGGCGGCGCCGACACCGAAGTGCGGACCGGACCACAGGTTCGCTGCGAACGAGCCACGCTCGAAGTCGTCGCGCCCGCTGGCGATACCGAGAATGATCGCGCCACCGGTGATTGCTCCAATGAGCTGGCCGATGACAGCGAACACAGCGTGCGTGCCGTTGACCTTCTTGGCCAGGAACATGCCGAGGGTGACAGCCGGGTTGATGTGGCAGCCGCTGATCGGCCTGATGACGTACATCATGATGGCCAGCGAGAGACCGAAGCCGGCGGCCACGCCGGCGACACCCACGTAGTCGAAGCCGAAGATGGCAACCCCCGGGCCACCGAGCATGAGCACCAGCGTGCCCACCATCTCCGCGACCAAGATCCGCCCGTTGTTCTGAGTCTCCATTCCGGTCACCCTACGCGCCGCTCGGTTCTCGATCGCGCAATGTGCGGCTACCGTCGCACGCATGGCAGCCCGACGCCGCAGCGAGACACTCCTGGTCACGACCATCAGCGGGGGAACGGGCGCGCGTCGCCCCGACGAGCTGATCGTGGAAGAGCCAATGACGGTGCAGCTCGACGGCACCACGGTCAGCACCACGATGCGCACTCCTGGGCATGACTACGAACTCGCCGTAGGTTTCTGCCACACCGAGGGTCTGTTGGCTGGGCACCCGGTGACAGGTGTTCGCTACTGCGCGAATGCTTCGGCTGTGGACAGCGAGTTCAACGTCGTCACCGTCGAAACCGGTGGGCGGGCCCCGACGCCGCGACCGCGGCTTGGCAACACCACCTCCAGCTGTGGCATCTGTGGCAACGACGCCATTGACGAACTGTGTGCCCGCCTCGTGCCGCTGCCGGCCACCACACCGATTCCGTTCGATGTCTTGCACGCGACTCCTGACGCGGTCCGCACCGCGCAAGGGTTGTTCGACAGCACCGGCTCCGTCCACGCGGCGGCAGCGTTCACTGCCGGTGGCGACGTGCTGATGACCCGCGAGGACGTCGGTCGCCACAACGCAGTCGACAAGGTGATCGGCCGCATGCTGCTCGATGGCCAGTTGCCCGCCACCGGCCTGGGTCTGTTCGTCAGTGGCAGGGCCAGTTTCGAGCTCGTGCAGAAGGCGTGGGCTGCCGGCTTCGGCACGCTGATCGCTGTCAGCGCGCCGACGGCTCTGGCCGTTCACACGGCTCGTAGGGCGGGTCTCGTGCTGGCGGGTTTCGTGCGGGCCGACCGGTTGAACATCTACTCACCCGAGCGCATCGCCCCGTAGCCTGGTGGCATGAGCGAACCCATCAAGCCCTCCATTGGTCGCGGCATGTTGCACCTTTTCTGCAAGGCAACGCCGATGTTCGACGGCGACAGTGTGATCGCCGCTGTGAAGGCCGCCGAAGGCAGCGGTGTGCAGGTCGTGGCCATCTCCACGCTGGGCCACAAGTGCGATGCAGCGTTCATGGCCATGCACGAAGATTGGCAGGCGCTGCGTGCACTGCAGTCGGGCCTGCAGCGCGCCGGGCTCGACGTGGTGGACAGCTACGTCAGCCTCACCGAAGTCAGTGAGTATTCGAAGGGGATGCCCGAGGAGATGTTGCAGGCCAGGCTGTACCCCGACATTCCACCCAAGGCGCACCACATGCCCTCGTGGTGTTTCTACCCGATGTCGAAGAAGCGGGAGATCAGCGCCAACTGGTTCACGTTGCCGTTCGACGACCGCAAGAGATTGATGCACGAGCACGGCACCAGTGGTCGCAAGTTCGCTGGGCGGGTCGTCCAGTACATCACTGGCTCGACCGGGCTCGATGACTACGAGTGGGGCGTCACCCTGTTCGCAGTCAACCCCGACGATCTCAAAGAGGTCGTGTACACGATGCGCTTCGATGAGGCATCCGCGAAGTACGCCGATTTCGGTCCGTTCTACACCGGCATGGTCGTGTCGGTGGAGGAGCTCGTCACGTCGCTGTGAGCTGACCGCTGCCGGCGGTGCTAGCCGGCATCGATCGCGACGGTGCCGTCGGCCACGTCGCGGCCGCTGCTGTCAAACCGAAATTTCTCGAAGTTGGCAGCTACCACGTTGCCGTTGGCATCGATGGCCAGGTTGCCGCTCGGCCCGTTGTAGTCGATGTTGCGGCCGTCTGACAGCAAGTCGCTGCAGGCGCTGTACATCGTGCACGACGAACCGCTGCTGCTGACCGAGCTGACCGCGCTGGCGATTTCAGTGGGCTGGTCGGAGCCGACCACTTGGGCAGCGAGGGCAATGATGGCCAGGCAGTCATACGCATTCTGGGCGTACAGACCAGTGGCGGCCGGATTGACGCTCTGCAACGCCTGACTGAACGCCGCCGAATTGGTGTACGCCACGGGTGATACACCGCTGACGCGCAGCGCCAACTCTGGACTGAATGGCTGAGCCGAGGGCGCAGGTCGCCGCATCGCGTCGTTCACCACGTACAGCAATTGTCCTGGGGCTGCAGCGTCGATCGCGTTGATGATGGCCGGCCCGGTGACGCCGTCAGCGATGACGGCAACCACCTCCGGCTCGTTCGTCAGGACATCCTTGACGGCTGCGGAGATGGAGTCCTCGTTGGCCGTGAACCCGATGGTCGCGGCGACGGTGGTGCCGAGGGCAGCGATCGCGGTTTCTGCTGCCTCGCCGAACGGGCGGCCATACCCATCGTCCAGGTACATGACGACCGCCCTACGGCTACCCGAGGCCTCCACCAGCTTGGCAATCGCACCCGCCTGCAGCGAGTCGCTGGGAATGGTGCGAAAGAACAGGTTGTCGTCGGGGAAGTTGTCGAGTGCAAGCGCAGTCGCCGTGGGGCTGCAGGTCAGGACGCCCGCACCGACCGCGCTGCTGAGTGTGCCCAGCGTGTTGAGCGATGAGGTAGGACCGATGAGGGCATCGACGCGCGGTGCAAGTGCTTGTACAGCCAGTTCCGCGGTCGCGGGGTTCGTGCCCTCCTCTGCCGTGATGAGGCGGATCGGCTTGCCGTAGACGCCGCCGTCGGCGTTGACCTCAGCGACACCAACGGCAAGCGCTTCGCTCATCGAAGACCCAAGGTCGGCGGCGCTGCCACTGCGCGGCAGGATCGCGCCGATGACCAGTGCGCCATCGTTGGGATGGGTGGTCGTGCTGGTAGCGGGGACCGTCTCGACGGTGACCGCACCGCGCTCGCCACTTGTGCTGCAGGCTGCCACGAGGGTCATCGAGACCACGGCGATCGCGCCAAGACGACTGAGTGGAAGTGTGAGGGGCACGTGGCTGAGTGTAGGAGGCAAGCTGAGGGTCGACGGGAGAGACCCTCAGCTCGCCAAGCCAAGAAGGTGGGAATCGATATGGTCGACCGACATGGCCAACGGTTCGATCCACACCCGAACTGATGCGCTGACGAGGAACTCGTCAGCGTCAAGTGACTCAGTGAGCTGCAGCGTCAGCTCACGAGTACTCGGGTCGCGCGGGACCAGGATGATCAGTTTGCCCGAGGGGGTTGCCGCCATGGTTTCTCCGGTGCGAAATGCTTCCCGAGCGTGCTGTGCAACACGCTCCGCGGCCTCCACCGACCCGTCGGTCTCGACGACGACCAGAGCAAGATTCTCTCCCGGAGCCTCGCCGAGCACCTCGCCGCGCTGCACCTGCTGGTGCAACCGAAGCCGAAGGACCTCGAACGGGGTGAATGCCTGTGCCCTGCCGGCATCGAGCAGACCCTCGGCCCAACCGCTGGCCAGTTCGATGATGCCACCAACCGCGATGTGCTGGCGAAATGCTCGCGATCGGGACGCGAGCCGATGGAACCACGCCAGCACGTCGT
This sequence comes from Ilumatobacteraceae bacterium, assembly GCA_035432905.1. GTDB lineage: Bacteria > Actinomycetota > Acidimicrobiia > Acidimicrobiales > Ilumatobacteraceae > UBA668. The sequence continues at coordinate 5,065 of DAORTY010000018.1, forward strand.
CCAGGGAGTGACCCTCGGTAGCGAAGTGGCGGCCAATCATGTGCAGATCGCCGACGTGGCCGCGCGCGACAATGGGAGTGATCGCGGCAGCCGAACGCGCCGCCCGCTCGCCCCATCCGACCCGAAGGTCGTGGAGCCAGGCGTCAAGTATGCCTCGGCGAATCTGCACGACACGTTGACGTCATGGGGCCGCAGTTATGACGTCGCTATGAGGAAGATTCTTGTTATACGTATGCTTGCGGCTGTCCAGAGATTCGTGGGCCGACGAGGAGGCGAACTCATTTGGCCACCACCATGGCGGTACGCGAACTCAGTGATGCAGAACTCATCGCTGGCGCGCGCAAGGGTGACTCCGACGCGTACGGCGAGCTGTACCGACGTCACGTCGACTCTGCCAGAGCGGCTGCCCGCGCACTCGCCCGTTCGAATTCTGACGCCGACGACTTGACCTCGGAGGCATTTGCTCGGGTACTGCGGGCACTGCAGGGCGGTGGTGGCCCCGAGGTTTCGTTTCGGCCATACCTGGTCACGGCAGTTCGCAACGTGTTCTACGACAAGGTCCGTCGCAATCGCGAGGACCCGTCGCCCGACATGAGCGACGAGGTCAATGTCGCCTTACTCGATGCGGCCAACAGCCAAGAGGACGGCGCGTTCGCTTCGGCTGCGTTCGCAACATTGCCCGAGCGATGGCAACTGGTCTTGTGGCACACCGAGGTGGAGGGCCGCAGTGTTGCCGAGGTTGCTCCGATCTTGGGTCTCGCACCCAACGCAGTGGCGGCCTTGGCCTACCGTGCCCGCGAGGGTCTTCGGCAGGCCTACCTGCAGGCGCACCTGCGCGTGCAGGTAGCTGCTGAGTGCCGAGAGTGCTCCGCCAGCCTGGGTTCCTACGTTCGCGACGGTCTGTCGGCCCGTGATCGTCGCCGAGTCGATGCCCATCTCGACGGGTGTGCGACCTGCACGGCCCTCGTGGCCGAGCTCACCGACACCAACAACACCCTGCGCGCGGCGCTCATCCCAGCGCTCATCGGCGTCTCGTCGGCGGCGTATCTGTCGGGGCTCAGCGGTCAAGGGTTCTTGGCCATGCTGACCCGTGCTCCGAAGAAACAGCAGGCGCTGGCCGCAGGGGTCGTTGCCGCCTGTGTCATTGCCGTCGCTGCGTTTGCCGGCATCTTCAGCGGCGACGACGAGTCACCGGCGCTGTCGTCGCCGACATCCAGCACAGCGCAATTCGTTTCCGCCACTGACGATTCGACGTCGGCCACCGCTCCGGTACACGCTGTCGATCCCGTTCCGAGCACCCCACCGGTCAACAGTGTGCCTCCGACGGTCACCGCTGCTGCAACGACCACCGCCGTACCGACATCGACACGTCCGCCGGCCCAGCCAACGGTGCCGCCCACCACGGTTCGTCGACCGATCAACCCGGTCGCCACGAACCCGATCACGACGAACCCGGTCACCACGACTCCAGTCACGACGAACCCGGTCACGACGAACCCGGTCACGACGAACCCGGTCACGACGAACCCGGTCACCACGACTCCAGTCACGACGACTCCGGCCACCACCCCACCCACGTCGCCGCCGCAGGCGTTTCTCACCATCTCCTCGCTGCAGCGTTCGCCGGCTCTCTCCAGTGGCCAGTTCCGAGTGCAGGTGACCGTCACCAACACCGGCTCATCAGTGGCCAACGGCGTCCGGCTCGACGTTCCCACACCGGGGGGCGCTGCCCTCATTCACGCCGAGGCCGTGCGGGCCCCTTCGGCCACGTTCGTCAGTGCGTTCGCCCCGGGCTGGTCATGCAGCGGCAATGTGTCATGTACGTTCCCGGCATTGGCGCCCGGCCAGGCGTCGGTGCTGCAGCTCACGTTCGCGGTGTCGGCCACGGCGCCGTCCAACATGACGTTCGTCCCATCGATCTCGGCTCCCGCCGGTTCCATTGTCATCAGTCCACCGCTGGCGGTGCCCGTTGCCACGGTTGCCGACCTCCTGATCGCAGAAACCGAGCGCGGTGCCATCAGGGCCATTGGGAACTCGGTCGTCACGTGCGACGATCTGAGCGCCAACTGCGTCGATGCTCGAGCCGGTACCGCCACGGGTACCGCCCTGGACCACAACTCCCACGCGATGCAGTACGTCAACACCGCTGGTGGCACCTTCAACTCGTCGTCAGCGCAGCTATCGCTGTCGGGCGCTGCCGGAAGGGCGTACCTGGTCTGGTCTGGCGACCTCGATCAATCCGGTCCCGCGCCCAATCCAGCCGAGTTCAACAAGGTCACGTTCACCACACCGTCGGGAACGACCACCGTCACCGCTGTCGACTCGCAGAACTTCGACCCGTGGAATCTGGGCACCTACACCGCGTACGCCGACGTCACGTCGTTGATGGCGGGCAGCGGCACGTACTCGGTTGGCGATGTACAGACGTCGATCGGCACCGCCAGCTTCGGCGGGTGGTCGCTCGTCGTCATCGACCGCGACGATTCGTTGCCCGAGCGCTTCATCATGGTGGCGGCACCGCTCGTCGTCGTCGCAACCTACCCCGTCTCATCCTTCACGATGACCGTCGACCTTCCCCAGGCAATGGCGAACGGCAGCGGGGCAATCGTGGCGGCAGCCTTCGAAGGTGATCGCAGTTTGACGGGTGAGAGCGTGTCGCTCTCGGGCTTCGTGGTCTCGAATGCGTTTCAAGGGAAGATCGGTGGCGTGCGGGATCCGGCCCATCAGAATGCGCTCGGTACCGATGTGCTGGTCGCAACCACCAGCGCGATGAACGGCTCGCAACTCGACTTCACGGCGTCGACCACCGATGACCGATACATCCTGTCGTTGGTTGGCATTTCGCTCGATGTCTGACCGCAGTACGGTCGTGCTGTGAGCGACGCCACACCCCAGGACTTCACCCGCGACCTTGCCCGTTGGAGCGAAGCGTTGGCCGGCATCGCCCGTACCGGCTTGGGCTTCAGCCAGAACCTCTACGAGCGCGAGCGATTCGAGGAGGTGCTCCACGTCGCAGCCGACATCAAGGCTGCTGCGGAGGACGCCCTGGAGGTCCGGCGCGAAACCGACCACTTCATCCAGGAATGGATGGAGAGCGTGGGCGAAGGCATCCCCGGCTACGTCACGCCGAAGGTGGCCATCGGTGCGGTGGTGGGGAACGATGCCGGCCAGATCCTGTTGGTGCAACGCGGTGACAGCGGCGTATGGCTGTACCCCACCGGTTGGGCGGACAGCGGCTACTCGCCCAGCGAGGTCGTGGTGAAGGAGGTGCTGGAGGAGACCGGAATCGAGTGCGAGCCGGTGCAGCTGCTCAGCGTGATCGACGGGCAGCGGATGGGCTTCACGCGCTTCGCGATGTACCTGCTGTTGTTCCACTGTCGTGCAACCGGTGGCAACTTGGCGGCTCATCCGTTGGAGACCGCCGATCTTGGCTGGTTCGACCGTGACGACCTGCCGCACCCGACGGTGGGCGCGCAGTGGTGGGGCCCGATGGCGTTCGCAGCCATCGACGGCAACCTGCAAGCGGCCTCGTTCGAACCGCCGCGCCGCCCGGTGTGGCGCGGCGTGCACGACTGAGCGGCGTTACTTCTCGTCGCCCTCTTGGTCGCGCAGGAAGCGCTCCAGGTCGGCCATGAACGCCTCGCTGTTCACTTCGACGTCAACGTCGGGCTCCAGCTCGCCACCGACGGTGTCGTCGTCGTCCTCGTCGTCGTCGTCCTCGTCGAAGTCGGTGTCGTCGAGTTGCCCACTGTCCGACAGCGACTCCAACCGTTCGACGTAGCCGACGAGATCTGAGTCGCTGGCCACGAACGCGGTCACGCGTGCGTCGTATGCAATCGAATCGGCCTGCAGCCGCGAGGTGGGCGCCGGGGTGCCGATCATCTCGCATGCCCGCTCGACCAGCGCCAGCGACGCCTTCGGTGACGGCACCTGCGATGCGTACGCGGGCACTGCGGCCCACAGCGAGGCGCACGACATGTCGGAACGAGTGCACGCGTCTTGCACGACACCCACGATGCCGGTGGGGCCCTCATAGCGACTGCGCTGCAGGTCGAAGCGGTCGATGACATCCTGTTCGGTGGCGGTGCCGATCAGCTGCACCGGCCGGCTGTGCGGCACGTCGGCGAGCAGAGCGCCGAGCGTGAGCATCATCGAGGCATCGAAGCGCTGCGCAATACTGATCAGCTGTTGTGTGAAGAGCCGCCAGCGCAGCGCGGGCTCGGGGCCAAGGATCAAGATGACGTCGCCGCCGGGCGTGCTGGCGCTCCAGGCACCGACAGTCGGCCAGACGATGGTGCGCCGCTGCTCAGGGGTGAGGCGAACGTGCGGGCGCACGGTGGCGAAGTCAGTGAACTCCTCCGGATCGATCTCGGCGAGTGGCTGCGCCTGCCATGCCTCGACGAGGTGACGAACGCTGTTGCTGGCCGAATCGGCCGCATCGTTCCAGCCGGTGAACGCAGCGATCACGATGGGGCGCTGCAGCGTTGGTTGCGCCAGCCAGCGGACGTGCTCCATGACCTGCAACGCTATCGGTATGTCCGAGGCTGTGAGCGCGACCGATGAACCGTGGGCAGGCGAGGCGGCCGCGATTGCTCGCACCGACGCACCGGTCACGCGAGCAGCAGTTGTTGGTGCGTTGCGAGCGGTGGGTGTGCAACCCGCTGGGTTGATCATCGTGCATTCGTCGCTGTCCCGGCTGGGTTGGGTCGTGGGCGGCGCGCACACCGTCGTGAGTGCCCTGGCCGAGGCTGTCACTCCTGACGGCACCATCGTGATGCCGTCGCTCTCGTCGAACCTGGGCGAGCCCTCGCGATGGGAGGCGCCACCGGTGCCGGCGTCGTGGTGGCAAACGATCCGCGATGAAATGCCCGCCTACGACTCGGCGCTGACGCCGATGACAGGAATGGGTTCGGTGGCTGAGTGCTTCCGTCATCTGCCCGGAACGCAGCGCAGCGCACACCCCGCCATCTCGCTGATGGCGAATGGACCCCTGGCGCACCAGGTCGTGCACCCGCACGAGATGACGGCCGGGTTCGGTGACAGTTCACCGCTGGGTCGGCTGTACGAATTGGACGCGCGAATTGTGCTCGTCGGCGTCGGACACTCCAACAACACATCGCTACATCTGGCTGAGTCGCGTACCCGCTGGGCGCGCGAACACTCCATCACCTTTGGCGTGCCGGTCATGAGCGACGGCGAGCGGCGGTGGGTGACCTATGACGACGTGGACTACGACAACCACGACTTCGAGGCGGCAGGCGCGGCGTTCGCGGCGACTGGTGGTGAGGCCAGGGTGCCGTTGGGTGCCGGCGAACTGATCTCGTGCCGCATGCGTGACATTGTCGACTTTGCCACCGAATGGTTGGATTACAGCCGCGGCACCACGGTGTAGGCCTCGCCGCCGCCGGACGCAATGACGTCGTCGAGCCAGTTGCCTTCGTAGACGTCGGTGGGACCCTGCATGAGGTCGTTGTCGTCGGCGCCTTCAGCGGTGGTGACCAACGTCCAGGCCTGGCGCTTGTACGTCCAGTTTGCAGGGTAGAGACGGTGCGCCTCGCGCCACCACGACACAGCAGCGTCGGGGCCGACAGTGCGTCGCAGGTATTCGCCGAGCTCGAAGCAGGCCGCTGCGCGGGCCTCGTCGTCGCCTCGTGGTTGCGAGCGAGCAACCACGTCGTCGGCCGAGAGCACGTATGGCGACTCGGCGCCGTTGTTGGCCCAGTCGACGATGGCGGCGCGATAGCCCTCCGCGTTGTCGGGGATCTTCTTCACTTCGGTCAGCATGCGTGTGATGCGCTCGGGCAGACCCTCGGGGATGTCCATGTTGCGCAGTGGGCTGGTCTCGATGGAGGCCCCCTCGGCGGGCCGCACGATGGTGCCTGTCTCGTCGATCCAGACGGCCATCGGGATGTTGCTGAAGCCGAACAGCTCGTCGGTGATGTGTTGCGTGTCGATCAAGCTGGGGTGGGCCAGCGAAGCGTCGGCGGGCCGAGCGGCATCGATCCACTTCATCGTGTGCGCCGGTTCGACATCGAGGGCGACGGTGACGACCGTCAGGCCGAGTGCTGCGAGTTCAGTGTGGAGTGCCTGCCACCCGGGCAGGCTGGTGCGGCAGCCTCAATAACTGGACCAGGCGACCAGCAGTACCTTTCGGCCGTGCAGCGATGACAGGCGGAACGGTTTGCCGTCGTGGGTGACCAACGCTGGATCGGCGGCGGCTGCTGTCGTCAGCGCCGTCCCCCCGAGTGTTGCGGGGCCCAATGCCCAGATGCCGTGGTCGGCGTCGCGCACCAGCGGCATGCCCAAGCGTTGCGCGGCTACCTCGATGTCGACAGTGCCATCGGCGCGCAGGCTGCCGGCGGCGGGCACACAGATCTCTCCCTGACACAGCCCTTGCGCTTGCGGGTGCCAACCAGTGTGGTCGGCGAACTGTTCTGGGCTGACATCGTCGAGCGTCTGGAGGATCATGTGCGGACCGTATCAGCGGTCGACGGCCACGTCCCTAGCCAGGTCCGCAAGATCATGGGGCCCCGATGCGGGGTAGCCGTGGCCGGCGCGGACGGCCTCACCCCATGGCAGCAAGATGTCGATCAGCTCTTGGAGACCGCTGCCCATCGCCCGCGCGATGCCGGCCATCTGGACGTCGGTGCGGGTCTCGATGTCCTCGCGTAGTTGGCGGCCGGCGGGGGTGAAGCCGATCTCGTCGACAAGTCCGCGCGACCGCAGACGCTGGTGTGCCGCCTCGAACTGCTCGTCACTCCATGCGCGGGTGCGGCTGTAGCTGCGCATCGGCAGACCCCAGTACAACTCGCTGAGCAGACCGATCTCGGTGGCATCGACACCGGCGCTGATCCATGCTGCGGTGTGGCTGTCGCCGCGGTACTCACGCAGTTGGTCGCCAAGACGCCACACGACGCCGAGGTCGGTGCCGGGCATCGGTAGTGAACGCACCCCCGCATACAGCGGGCGACCCTCGGGCCGCAGCGGCTCGACGGCGCGGGTGAGGATCGCGCGAGCGCGCTCGACGCCGACGGGCGCAGCACCGAGCAGTCGCTCCAGCTGGGCGATGGCTCCGTCGTCGCGTGCTTGGCAGATGGTGGCGGCGTCGGTGAGCGTCCAGCCGCGACGTACCGACGGGATGACCGCTGCCGGGTTGAACACTGCGAACGCGGCGGCGACCACTTCGCCAGGGACCTGGCCCATGACCGAGCCGCGACTGGTGAAGTACGCCGGCCCATCCGGTAGCGCGACTCCCGCCGCTTGAGTGGCACTGGGAGCGAAACCGAGTGCGGCGTACCCCGCGTGGCATTCAGGAGAGAAGTACACCTGGCCGACGACGGGTTCGAGGGCAGCTGCGAGAGCACGTGCGGGTTCCATGAAACGACCATACGTGGCGATGCACCCCATCGCGTAGCGGAGGAAGCTCTAATGTGCTGAGCCGTGAGCGTGACGATCGAGGTTGCAAACGAAGCCACTGACGAATTGGTCCGGGCATTCGCAGAGCTGATCCCTCAGCTGTCGCAGAGTTCGCCACCACCGGATGCGGCGCAGGTCGCTGCGCTGGTCGACGACCCTGGGTCGGTGGTGTTCCTCGCCCGCCTCAACGGAGAGATCGTCGGCACCCTCACGTTGGTGTTGTATCGCATCCCGACCGGACTGAAGGCGTGGATCGAGGACGTCGTCGTCGACGCGTCAGCGCGCGGGCACGGCGTGGGCGACTTGTTGAATCAGGCCGCGCTCGAAGCCGCGCGCCACCGCGGTGTGAAGGCGGTCAGCCTGACCAGCCGACCGTCACGCGAGGCCGCTAACCGGCTGTACCAGCGCATTGGTTTCACGCTGCGCGAGACCAACGTCTACCGCTACGACGTCTGACGCGCTGACGCCGTTGGTGCTCTACGGCTTGGGGTGGGCGAAGAGGAAGTCGATGATGTCGGCACCGAAGCTCGCCGACAGCGGCGGAACATGCGGTGCATCGGGGATCACCCACAGCTCGACGGCGCCACCGACGGGGCAGCCCGTGTACTCGGTAGCGGTGGATTCGTCGCCGGGAATGGCCGCGTCGAGATCCAGCGCGGTCGGCAGATCGGCGGTGGTGTCACTACAGCCGTTGTTGCTGGACCAGTCGGCCACCGTTTCGCGCGCCCCGGGGTGATCGTTGCCCAGCAGCGTGCCCCCCTCGAAGCCGATGGTTTCGTCGGCGGTGCCGTGGATCTGCAACACGCTCACGGGTTGTGACGGGTCGCACGTCGCGTTGTTCTCCCAGGTCGCCCCGGCCAGGCTGGCGATGGCTGCGACCATGTCGGAGCGGTCGCACGCCATGCGGTACGACATGAACCCGCCATTGGAGTGGCCCACGAAGAAGATCCGCTTCGGGTCGACGTTGTAGTTGCTCTGCACGTTCTCGACCAGCGCGGTGAGGTAGCCGACGTCGTCGACGGTGGAGCCGAACCCGCAGCAGGCATCCGTCGCGTTCCAGAACTGCTTGCCGACCTGGTTGATCGTTCCGTCCGGGTGCACGTACAGAAAGCCGCGGCTCTCGGCGAGCGGCTGCAGCCCGAAGTACAGGTTCTGGATGATGCCGCTGGCACCGTAGCCGTGCAGGAGCACGACCAACGGCATCGGGGTGGCGGCGTCGTAACTGGTGGGCACGAACACGTCGAAGGGGCGGTCTGCCAGCGGATCGGCGCCGGCAGCGCCGGTGGTCTGCGGTGAGGGCGCCACTGTCGTCGCGGGATCTGTCGTCGCGGCATCAGTGGTGGTGGCATCGGTCGTGGTAGCAACAGTTGTGTCAGGCGCTGTGTTGTCGGGAACGACGGTCGCGATCGCGGAGGTCGTGTCGGTCGTGTTCCCGGAGCTACACGAGGCGACGACAGCAGCGGCAAGGAGGAGGGCAATGAGGCGACGCATCAGGAGACTGTATTGCGCCATGTCGTGAAGTGGGTGTGGACACGCTGTGGCACTCGTCTCGGTACATAGATCGGCCCCGCCCCCGACGGGAGAGGGGCGGGGCCGAAATCGGTTGTCGTGAGCCACGCCGTGTGCGATGTGGCTCGGATGCGGGACTATGCGTTGACGGTGCGGCGACGGCGGCTGAGGGCCAGGACGCCGATGCCGCCGGCGAGCAGCGCGGCGGCGCTGAGGGCGATTCCTTCAGAGGCTGCGCCGGTCACCGGCATTTCGCCCGAGGGTGCCGTCGGGGGCAGCAGTACACCGTCGATGACGTGGATGATGCCGTTGCATGCCTGGATGTCCGTGCCGACGACCTTGACGGTGTCGTTCAGGATCACAGAGCCGTCGACGACCTTGATGTTGATCTTCGCGCCATTGAGCGTGGTGGCCTGGGTCAGACCCACGACGGTTGCGGCGTTCACCTCGCCGGCGACGACGTGGTAGGTGAGAACGCTGGTGAGGAGCTGCTTTTGTGCGAGCAACTGATCAGCTGTCATGCCCAGCGCGGTGAGTGCGGCCGCGAAGGCGTCGTTGGTGGGCGCGAAGACAGTCGTCTTGGCGTCGTCGCACGAGTCGAACGGGCCGACCAGATCAGCGGCCCCGAGGGCAGCGACGAGCGTCGAGAACTGCGGGTCGGACGACGCGATCTCAGCGATCGTCTTGGTGGGGTCCCCGGCGCTTGGTGCTGCGCTGGCGGACGCAGCAATGGGCAGCACGCTGGCGGCGGCAGCTGCAACGAGCAATACGAGCTTCTTCATGATGTCTCCCTGTGTTCAGGCCAGCGGAATGCTGACCGGTCACGGGAGCTTCGGAGCACAAGGCAACGCGGATTGGATTTAGTACTAAGTATTTTCCAACATGTCGGCGTCGCCCGATTCCATGTGCGGTGCAAGATCCTCAGCGGCCTGGCGCACCTGCCAATCGCGGTCGACCAGGGCAGCGGCGAGGGCTGCGTCGACGTCGGGCCCGCTGAACGGAGCGAGGGCCAGAACCGCCCGTCGACGAATGTTCGCCTTGTCCGTGCACGCGTCGATGATGACTGACAGGCCCCGGTCGTCACCGATGGCACCGAGCGCGGCCACTGCCGCCTCGCGGACCAGCGGGTCGGCGGCGTGGGCTCCCAGCTCGCACAGCATCGTCAGCACGTCGTCGTCGACTGCCTCCTGCTCGCCCGCCGCCCACGCTGCTGCTTCCACGACCGATGTCTCGACGTCGCCCAGCAGCGCGAGCACCGACACCTCTGGGCACGTTGCGGCAAGTGTCGCAGCCCGACGGCGAACCGTCGCGTCAGCGTCGTTGAACGCGGACCGCAGGTCGACGGGGGTCAGTGCGTCCATGCGAGCAAGTGCACCGAGAGCGAGTTGGCGGGCAACCGCATCTGTTTCCGCCAGCGCAGCGCGAGCGACCTGTTCGTTGCCCTGATGGCCGGCGATCACAAGGTCCCGCAGGTGTTGCTGGTCGCTCATTGCTTGAGCATGTTCGTCAGGGTGATGATCAATGCTGCGGTGCCGAATCCGATGACGGTAGCCACCACCGCACCGATCCACACGGCGAGGACACTGCTGGCAGCGATGGACCACAGCCGCCTCCACCACGGTGAGCGGCGTGCGAGTGGCGCCCTGACCTCCTTCACCTCCACGCCCGCGGGCGCGGAAGAAGGTCGTCGGGCGCGCGCCGGATCGGCCGTCGCTCTGGCAGGCTTGCGCCATCCAGCCGCGATCAAGGCCACAATGGCGAGACCGGCAATCCAGCCAGCAGCGGTGGTGACTTCAGTGATACTCACGCAAGAAGAGATGGTACCTGAGCCCGCCCCGGCGGTCAGGGCGCCGCGGACGATTCACCGACGCTGGGCCGTGCCGTTGGCGGGACTCGGGCTCGCGCTCGCGGCCGCTCCCGTGGTTGTGAGCTTCATCCCGACCACGGCTTTCATCGAGACGGCACGTTGTCGCGAGTTCGACAGCTCAGACCCGCCACGGTGCGTTCAGCCCACGAACGAAGCCATCGAGTTCGCGATGGTGCCCGCTGACGCAGAGCCCGTGGAACCTCGGATGTCGATCACCGGTGCACCCACGTTCAACAGCGCCGGACAGGTGTACTTCGTCACGATCACGCAGCCGAACATCAGCATGCTCGACTGGTTCGTTGCCCGGAGCAACCATGCGACGCGCCTGTGGAGCCACCGCGACAAGTACGGCGACCAGTCGCAGGCGCAACTGATCCAAGCCGGTCAGCGCCAGATGCGCAGTGCAAAAGACAGTGCCATGTATGTCGCCTTGAAGGCAGCGGGCTATCCGGTCACGCTCACCTCGGGTGATGTGATCGTCGACTACATGCTGTGCCTGGAGCCGAACGCCGACGGCACCGCGTGTGTGAAGTACAGCCCTGCTGACGAGCTACTGAACCCGGGCGACGTGCTGAAGAAGGTCAACGGAGCCGACATCACGATCATCGACGACCTGCCCAAGGCCCTCGAGGACGTGAAGCCCGGCACGAAGATCGACGTCGAGTTCGAGCGTGATGGCACGAAGATGTCCGGCCAGATCGAGACCATCCTCGCGCCGGGCGAGGACCCACCGCGAACGATCATCGGTTTCCGCCCCATCGACACCACCACCGTCAAGTTGCCCGAAGGCCTCGATGTGGAGATCGACACCGACAGCATCGGCGGCCCCTCGGCGGGCCTCGCGTTCACGCTGACCTTGATCGACGAGCTCACCGAGGGCGACCTGATGGGCGGCAAGCGCGTTGCGGTCACCGGCACCATCGACCTCGATGGCAACGTCGGCGCCATCGGTGGCCTCAACTCGAAGGCGTCCGCGGTGCAGCAGGTGGGGGTCAAGTACTTCCTCGTCCCGACATCACAGGACCAGCAGGGTCCCGATGACAGGATTGCTGCCGCTCGCAAGGTTGTCGGCGATGACGTCGAGATCATCCCTGTTGCGACGCTCGAGGAAGCGCTGGCGGCGTTGGTGCGGATCGGCGGCGACCCGGTGAAGTTGGTCAACCCGCCACAGGCCGCCGACGCGTAACCGTCGCTCACCGGGCTCGCTGGTGGTCGCCCGGTTGCTATGCCACCCTTTCGAGTGCCATCGCACCTACCATTTACGCCGATGGCCATTTCGTTCTCACGTCCCGACCCCTCGTCGCCGACGGCTGTGTCGACGGCCAACTTCTCCACCGTCCGCCGCGGCTACGAACCCGAGGAGGTTCGCGAGTTCCTGCGCATGGTTGCGGCCGAACTGGCGCGACTGCAAGAACGTGAGAAGTTCCTCGAACGCGAACTACGCACCTCGCAGCGCACCGCGCCCAGCGCTGGTGTTGCACTCGATGAAGAAGTTGTCACGCGCATGCTGGGCGAGGAAGCAGTCCGCATTCTCTCGACGGCCCGCGAGGCCGCAAATCAGATCAAGATGCGCGCCGAGGACGGAGCATCGCGTGTGTTGCGTGAGGCCACCGACGAGGCGCAACGATTGCGCGAAGAGGCCGAGATCGAGTCGTCTCGGCGGCGCCAGGACGCCAGCTCGGATGCGGAGTCAGAGCTGCAGATGGCCAAGCAGCAGGGCCGTGACATGGTCAACGAAGCGCGCGCCTACCGCGAGCGGGTGCTCGGCGAGCTCGCCCGCCGTCGGGAGCTTGCGCGGCAACAGATCGAGCAGTTGGTGCATGGCCGCGATCGTTTGCTGAACGCGTTCGAGCGTGCCCGGCTGGCCGCAGTCGACGTGATGGCGGAA
>DAORTY010000018.1:17844-38209 GCA_035432905.1 Ilumatobacteraceae bacterium
GCAGAACTCGACCAGGCAGAACTCGACCAGGCAGACGGCCAGGACAAGGTGTCGGTCGAGGATCTGTTCGCTCGTCTTCGCGCCGCCCGTGCCGACAAGATCGTCCTCGCCGCCATCGCGGATCCGGCGCCGGACGCACGGACGATCGAGCCTGAGTCGGCGGTGTTCATCGATATCGACGCGACCGAGGAACTGTCCGTGTTCCAGGCGTCACCGGCCGCACCGGCGCCCGTCAGGGAGACTGACGATTCACCGTTCGGTCGCCGCGACGCTGAGCTGACCCCACTGATCGTTGCCGCTGCTCGCAAGCTCAAGCGAGTCTTGGCCGACGAGCAGAATGACGTGCTCCACATCCTGCGCCGCGCCCAGCCGGTGCGAGAATTCGACGTGCTATTGCCAGCGGCCACAGAACACGCGCTGCGTTATTCAGCGGCCATCGAAGGCGAGCTGCGCCTTGCGGCATTGGCCGGCGCAGCCAGCGTCGACAGTGGCGACAAGGCCGACCACCTCCACGAGGTCACGCGTGCCAAGGCGCTGCAGCCGGCGTTCGACGCGTTGGCGACGACGGTGATCGACCCGCTTCGTGTTCGTGTGGCCAGAGCCGTGACCGACAGCGATGGCGACAACGGCGAACTGGCCGACCTGGTGCGGGCGATCTATCGCGAATGGAAGACGCAGCGCATCGACGAGCATCTCGATGATGTCACCCGTATGGCGTTTGGTCGCGGCGCCCTGGTAGCGCTGACCCCCGGTACGCCTGTGTGCTGGTCGGTCGATCCGAACGGACCGGCGTGTCCCGACGCCGAGGACAATGCGCTGGCCGGCGCGATCCCCGCGGGTCAACCGTTCCCGACGGATCATGTCTGTGCGCCGGCGCACGAAGGCTGCCGCTGCATGCTGCAGCGAGCACCCCTGTAGCCTTCGGCGCGTGCGGAACCCTGCCGATATCCCCCGTAGAGCCCGCAAGCCAAGTCGCTTCAGCGATCGTGGTCGTGCGCTGCTCATCATTGCGGCCGTCCTGCTGGTCGGCCTTTTGCTGTCAGCTCGATTCATCTCCAGCTTCTACGTGGAGTACCTCTGGCATCAGTCCATTGGCCGTACGGATGTGTTCTGGGGTGTCCTCGGGGCCAAGTTCACGATGTTCGCCATGTTCGCCGGCACCTTCATCGTGGTGGCGCTGCTCAATCTGATCATCGCCGATCGGCTCGCACCCACCACGTTCTCCGCCAACACCCATCCATTGGTCGAGAGCTTCCATCAGTTCTTCGGGCATCGGATGCGGCTGTTCCGTTTCGGTGTGGCCATCATCTTCGGGTTGCTGTTCGCGGCACCTGCCATCGCCCGCTGGCAGGACTGGCTGATGTTCCGCAACAGCAAGTCGTTCGGTATCCCGGACCGCTACTTCGGCAACGATGTCGGCTTCTACATGTTCAAGCTGCCGTTCATCACGTTCGTGTTGGACTGGCTGTTCCTGGCGGTGCTGTTCATCACGGTCCTGGTCGTTGCAACCCACGTGCTGTCCGGCGGCATCCTCATCCAGCCGCCCAAGCCGAAGGTGCGCACGGCCACCAAGGCGCACATCGCCGTCTTGCTGGCGGTGCTGGCGGTGCTCAAGGCTGGTGACTACTGGGTCACGCGCTACGAGCTGACCACCGCCAACCGCGGTGCTGTGCGCGGCGTCACCTACGCGGTGGACAATGCGCAACTGCCCGCTGTCTTGCTGCTCGCCCTGGTGGCGCTGCTGACCGCTGGGCTGTACCTGAGCACGCTCAAGACGCAGCGTTGGCGACCGGCCGTGGTCGCCTCGGCGCTGTGGGCGATCGTTGCCCTCGTGGGTGGCGTGATCTACCCCAGTGCCGTGCAGTCGCTGGTGGTCGCGCCGAACCAGAAGGACAAGGAAGCCAAGTACATCGGCTACAACATCGAGGCCACGCGCCACGCGTTGGGTATCGACGAGGTCCAGATCCAGGCCGTGACGTTCGGCGACCTCACCCGCACCGACATCACGAACAACATCGCAGCGCTGCAGGACGTTCGATTGATCAAGCCCGATGACCAGATGGTCACTCGTTTCCAGACCGACCGCGGCAGCACGGGCCAGACCATCAACGATCTCGACCCAGACCGCTACCTGGTGGACGGCACCGTTCGCCAGGTCATCGTCGGTGCCCGCGAACTCGACCTCGATCAGGTCGGCAACAAGTCCTGGCAGGGTACGCACCTCATCAACACACATGGTTGCGGCCTGGTCATGTCGCCGGCCGCGCAGATCGAGTCCAGCGGCAATCCGGCGTACCGCGATGACATCGTCAAACTGACGCAGCCGCAGATGTACTTCAGTCCCGCGCTCAGCGGCTACTCCATCGTGGGTACCAGCGTGGGTGAATCGCAGTGCCCAGGTGTCGAGGCGGGGGCGTACGAGGGGAAAAAGGGAGTCGCGCTGGACTCGTCGGTTCGCCAGCTGGCGTTCGCTCTCGACCAGTGGGACTACAACCTGATCGGGTCCAGCTCGATCGGCGACAGCTCGCAGCTGCTGATGATCCGCAACCCGCGCGAACGGGTGCAGGCGCTGGCCCCGTTCCTGTCCTTTGACGGCGACCCGTATCCGGTCGCTCTCGATGGTCGCGTCGTGTGGGTCATCGATGGCTACACCACCAGCAGCCGCTATCCCTACGGCCAGACCGCCGACTCCTCGCAGCTCGACGACGGCGCCGGTCTCAAGTTCCCGCTCAACTACGTCCGCAACAGCGTGAAGGCTGTGGTGGACGCGTACGACGGTGGCGTCACGCTGTACATCAACGACCCAACGGACCCTGTGCTGCAAGTGTGGCAGTCGGCGTTCCCCGACCTGTTCACGCCGGGCGATCAGATGCCGGCCGGTCTCGTCGACCACCTCCGCTACCCCGAGGAGCTGTTCCGTCTGCAGACCGCCGCGTACTCGAAGTATCGGCTCGGCAAGGACGACTTCTTCGATCGCATCGGTGCCTGGTCGGTGGCGCTTGCTGCACCCGAGCAAGTTGCTGTCCGTAACAGTTCCGAGACTCCCGTTGTCACGACGACACCCGAGGCCGACACGGCCGAGGTCGATGCCGGCGCCAGCAGTTTCCCGGTGGAACGCAAGGCCGCCCGCTTCGACCCGTACTACGCGATGTTCCATCCCAAGGGCGATGCGGAGGCCCAGTTCAGCCTGTACCGGCCATTCCAACCGTTCAGCGTCAAGAACGATCGTCGCGAGATGGTGGCCTACATGACCGCTGACAGCAGCGGGCGGCTCACTGCATACACGGTGTCGGGTTCCCTTCCGGAAGGTCCCAACGTGGTCGGTGCCAACATCTCCACCGATCAAGATTTTTCGCCGGCGGTCACCGGGCTGGCGCTGGCCGGTAGCGACGTCGTCTATGGCGATCTGCAGATGATCCCGGTCGGTGGTTCGCTGTTGTGGACGAGACCGGTCTATGTCAAGTCGCAGACCGTCGGTCAGCCGCAGGTTCGGCTCGTCGTTGCGTACTACAACGGCGAAGTCGGCTTCGGCGACTCGCTCGAGGTCGCACTGGCGCAGCTCTTCCCTGGCCTGTCGATCGACCTCGGTGACGTGGTCGGTGCGCCGGTTGCTCCCGTGGATCCTGCCGACCCCGGTAGCGAGACGGCGTCGGACCTGCTGCAGCGGGCAGAGAAGCTGTTCAACGAGGCCGATGCAGCGTTGAAGGATCGCGACCTGGGCACGTATCAGGTCAAGGTCGACGCAGCGAAGGCCTTGGTGGCGCAGGCGCTCGACCTGCTGGACACCTGACGGGCCAGTTGCTCAGCCGCGTGGACGGCGAACCTGCTCCGCCAGGGCCGCGAGGTCCTGGCGGAATGCGATCTCATAGCGTGCCTGCTCGGCAGCCAATTTCACCTGTGAGGTCTTCAAGCTGTCGATGACGTCATCGCTGACGCCGACGCTGGCGATCTCGTTGCTGTGCGCCGCCAGGCCGTCGATGTCGCGGCCGAGCTCGCTGACCTGATTGGCCAACTCGGTGCTGACCGAGTTCAGGCGCTGTTCGATGGCGGCAACCTGCTCGGTGGCCTGACGGGTGGTCGTGTCGTTGGTGGCTACACGCTCGGCCAACTGTGCGATCTGGGCAGCGATACCTTCGTTGCTGCTGAGGCGGTCGGCGATGGAGTTGACCCGGTCACGCAGGTCGGCATCACCGGTGGCTGCGAGTGCTGCGGCGCGGCGGTCCTCGGTTTCGTTGCTGAGCTCGCTGATGCGGTCGCGCAGACTGCCCAACTGTGCGCCGAACTCGGCTTGGGCTGTCACCCGGGCGTTGAGCTGAGCGAGCTGGCTGCCGAACGAGTCGATCGCGCCAACTCGCTCTGCGAGCGCATCGATTCGAGCAATGGTGTCATCGTCAGGCCCGGTCGTGGCGGCCGGTACAGCGGCCGGCGCTGGTCGGTCGGCCTTGGCCGCCAGTTCGCCGAGGCGCACTTCCAGGTCGTTGACACGCCCAGCGTCGGGCGCATTGTCAATGCGGGCGCTGAGCTGATCCAGACGTGCGAGGAGCCCAGGGTCGGCGGCGGGCGCTGTCTCCACTTTCGCTGCCAGCGCGTCGATACGCGCAACGAGTTCGGGGTCGGTGCCGGCGGTCATCGGTACGGCGTCGCCGGCGTTGTTGGCGGCAACCGTGGCGGCGGCGGCGGCTTTTGCCGCGGCATTCTCGGCGTGTGCGTGCGCCGCGGCAGCTGTCTCGGCAACGGTGTCGAGTTGTGCCTGCAGCTCGGTGACCTGGCTGCGCAGGTCGTCACCGGCTGGGGGTTGAGTCGACATTGCAGTGGTGGTGGCATCGAGCGCGGCGAGGCGCGTCTCGACGAGTGCCTTGGCCTGTTCGCTGGCGTCGAGGCGTGCTCGCAGATCCATCATCTCGCTGCGCAGCGCGAGGAAGTCCATCGGATCGACCGAGTACTTCTTGCCCTTGGCGGGTTTGGCGGGCGTGGCGGGCTTGTTCGGGGCGGCCGTTGGCGCAGCCGCTGCCGTGGGCGGTGGCGCCGCAGGGGCGGCGGCTTGAGGTGCCGAGGACTTCGGCTTCTTGCTGAACAGTCCCATGAGCTTCTCCACACGCGAGAGGTTTACGATTGAGCATCGCTGCTCGCTACCGTACCCCGGTCCAGCTCCTCGGAGGTTGCCATGCCGTACAACCAGCTCGATCGACTCGTGTACGACGCCGATGCGCACATCATGGAGCCACCCACGTGGCTGCGCGATCACGCCGACCCTGAAATTCGCGACCGGCTTCCCACGCTGGACCTCAGCGGCGGCAACGAACTACAGCAGACGGGTTCCGTCGAGGAGCAGTTGGCTGATCTCCACGTGACGTTTCAGAAGCTTGCCGCTCGCCATGGCAGCGAGGAGTATCGATCCGTCGAGGCCGCGGAGATCATGTTGCGCAAGAACTTCGCCGCCACGGGCTCGTTCCTGCCGCACGACCGCTCACGAGCGCTCGACCTGTTGGGGTTCGAGAGCCAGCTGATGTTCAACACGTTCCACAACGGTCGGCTGTTCCTCTGGGAGCACAGCGGCGACATGGAACTGGCGTACGGCGCCGCTCGTGCACACAACCGTGGCATGGTCGAGTTCTGCTCGGTGGACCGTCGGTTGCTGCCCACCTGTTACGTGCCGTTGGCCGACTTCGACATGGCCGCTGGCATGGCCACCGAATCGGTGGCGATGGGCGCGGCTGCGCTGTTGGTCGCCAGCGGCTGTCCGGCGGGCCACTCGCCGACACATCGTTCGCTCGACCGCGTGTGGGCGATCGCGCAGGAGGCCGACATCCCGGTGGTGTTCCATGTGGGTGGCACCGGCGACCTCATCGATCGCAACTACTTCAACAACGGTCTTCCGATTCCCCCCGACTTCCACGGTGGCGCGGAGAACTTCCGCTCGGTCGACTACATGGCCATTCCATTCCCGCCGATGCAGACCTTGGCGACGATGGTCTTCGATGGTGTGTTCGATCGCTTCCCCGGGTTGCGCATCGGTGTCATCGAGCAAGGGGCCGTCTGGGTGCCCAGCTGGATGCGGCAGATGGAGAGCGCGTTCGAAGCGTTCGGCAAGCACGAGGAGCGGGTGCGGTCGTTGCAGATGCGACCGAGCGATTACGTGCGTCGTTCGATGAAGTTCGCCCCGTACCCCACCGAGGACGTGGGCTGGATCATCGAACAGGCCGGGCCGGAAACCATGTTGTTCAACAGCGACTATCCGCACGTCGAGGGTGGTCGCCGGCCGATCGAGCGGTTCGAGCGCAGCCTCGGCGACGCCAGCGAGGCCGTCCGCCAGGCGTTCTACTGCGACAACTTCCTGCAGTTGATGGGTGCCGCTGCCCGCCACCTACAACCCGTCGGCTGAGGCTGTCGCACGACGGACTGGATAGCGTCGAACGTCATGCCTGGTGAACGTCATGTCCGATAGCCGTCGTTCGGGTGACGGCTTCATGCGCTGCTCCGACGGGCACACACGGTGGGGTGTCTTCGGCGCGGCCGGTGTGGTGTTCGTCGTCCGCCCGGCGCAAGGTCGCGCAGCAGTGATGTTGCAGATGCGCTCTGCATGGGCGCACGAAGGTGGTACCTGGAGCTGCGCCGGCGGTGCGATGGACGAGGGCGAGACCACGTACGAAGCGGCCATCCGTGAGGCCAGCGAAGAGGTCGGCGAGATTCCGACGGACCATCACCTGCTCGGTGAATACGTCTTCGCGCCCGCTACCGACTGGAAGTACACGACGGTGGTGTTGGAGGTCGGTGAGCGGTTCGGGCACTCGGCCAACTTCGAGACCGACGCGGTCTCATGGGTGCCGCTCGACGAAGTGGAGACGCTGCCGTTGCACGCCGGCTTTGCTGCCGCATGGCCGCACCTGCGGGCGATCGTCGAGTCAGCTGGAACGCGGCCGTAGCCGCAGCCCGGCCATACCGCCGTCCACCGCCAGCGAGGTGCCGGTGGTCGCGCCGGCCATCGGGCTGGCGAGGTAGAGAACTGCTGCGGCAACTTCGTCGGCGGTCACCAAGCGTCCGGTCGGTTGCCGTGCCTCCAACGCCGCCCGCTCGGCGGCAGGGTTGTCGGCGTTGCCCAACAGGCGGCCGATCCACGGCGTGTCGGTGGTACCCGGGTTGACGCAGTTCACCCGGATGCCCTCGTGGAGGTGGTCAGCCGCCATCGCCAATGTCAGCGAGAGCACGGCGCCCTTGGTGGCGCTGTACAGCGCTCGCTCGGGCAGGCCGGCGGTTGCTGCGATCGAGCAGGTGTTGACAACGGCCGCATGCTCCGATCGGCGTAGGTGGGGCAGCGCAGCCTTCATCACGCGCACCATGCCGAACACGTTGATGTCGAACACGTGGTGCCACTCGTCGAGCGAGTTGGCCTCGACGGTGCCCTGCGCGCCGATGCCGGCATTGTTCGCCACGATGTCGATGCCACCGAGTGCCTGTACCGCAGCGGCGACTGCGCGGTCGATGGAGTCGGTGTCGGACACGTCGGCGACGAAACCGATGGCTCCTTCGGGCGAGCCGGAGGGATCCAGGTCGAGTACGGCGACTGACGCGCCGCGGGAGAGCGCGGCAGCGGCAATGGCGCGGCCGATGCCGGACGCACCTCCGGTGACAAGCACCCGCAGGCCGGTCAGGTCATTGTTCATGTTCGGCGGCTCATCGGGTAGTGGGCTGGTTGGGCGTTGGTGGGTACAGCGGAATGTTGTGCTCGACCAGTGATCGGCGGATGGCCAACCGCACCTCGCGCATCGCGGCCCAGTGCTTGCCGGGGCGGGTGCGCACGGTGACGCGCAACACGGTGCCGGTGGCGTCGACGCGCTCGACACCCAGGAGCGTCGGGGGCGCCAGCAGCACGTCGGCGACCTCGGGAACCTCGACCGCGACGGCAATGCCCTCTTGTACCGCAGCGATAGCGGTGTCGATGTCGCCGTCGTACCAGATGCTGATGTCGACGAGGCCCTGCGACCAACTGCGTGTGCGGTTGCCGACTCGTTGGATGACGCCGTTGGGCACGTTCCACAGTGTTCCGTCCGCGCCGCGCACGCTCATCATTCGCAGCGTGAGTGTCTCGACGGTGCCCACTGCCTCGCCGATGTCGACCTCCTCGCCGACGCCGCACTGGTCTTCCATCAGAATCATGAAACCGGCGATGCAGTCGCGAACCAGGCTCTGCGCCCCGAAGCCGACAGCGATACCAGCGATACCTGCACCCGCGAGCAGCGGCCCGAGGTTGATGTTGAACACGCCGAGCACGATGAGAATCGCAATCGTCCAGACGAACCACGACACACACGCACGGCTCACTGCGGCGAGTGTGGTTGCCCGTGACTGGTCGGGGGCACCGATCGCCGCCGAACTGTCGAGCCGGTCCAACCCGATCCGTGCCATCGCCTCGTTGGCCAGTTGCCGGCTCGTGGAGATGCGTGTGACGAACGCAGCGACAGCGCGACGCAGGTAGCGGTTGACGATCCACGCGACGACAACGACGATGACCGCGACGAGCGGACGGGTGACGAACCAATCGGCGGCTCGGGCGACCAGGCGATTGTGGGTGAGGTTCCACGCTCCCTCACAGAACCAGGTGGGCGTGGAGGTGCACGCCGACTCCAGGCCCGGGTCGAGTTCTGCGGCAGCTGCGAGCCAGGTCACGCGTCGGAGGATAGCCGTGAGGGCGGTGCCGCACCGCCCTCGAGTGTGACCGAAAACGCTGCAAATGTTGCGTCTGCAAGCGGTACGTTTGATTGTCGTGAGCAACCACCCTTTCGCCCCGCTGCGTCACCGCGAGGTGAGGTTGTTGTGGGGTGCAGCGGTGGTCTCAGATGTGGGCACGTGGGTGCAACTCATCGTGGTCGGCAGCCTTGTTGCCGCTGGCACGGGCTCCGCGGTGCAGACCGGTCTGGTGGCGCTGGCCACCTTCATGCCGCAAGGCATTGCCTCACCGGTGGGTGGCTTGCTCGCCGACCGTTACGACCGCCGCAAGGTGTTCGCGACTGCGCTGCTGATGCAGGCGATGGTCACCATCGTGCTTGCCATCGCGCTCGGAATGGGCGTGCGCACCCCGGCGGTGCTGACGCTGTTGATCCTGTTGGGCAGTGCTGCCGGTGCCACCGGGGCACCCAGTTACGCCGCGATGCAGCCCGACCTGGTGCCGCCCGACCAGTTGATGGCGATCATCTCGCTGGGCGTCTACTCGTGGAACAGTGGCCGCATCATCGGCCCGCTGCTGGGTTCCGTGCTGGTCCTCGCCGTTGGTCCGGCGTGGACGATCGGCTTCAATGCGCTCAGTTTCGTGGTGATGGCCGGTGCTGTGTCATTGGTGCGTCGCCCGTTTCGCCCGCATGGCGCCGACCCGCACGAGATGCTGTCCGTTCGCCGGCAGTTGGTCGGTGGGTGGCGCACCATGCGTTCGACGCCGGGTTGCTGGCACGGTGTGGTGCTGCTCGTGATGTTCAACCTCACGGTCGCGCCGTTCATGGGGTTGATCCCCATCTACGTCAGCCTCGAGTTCGGCGGCGGGACGGGCCTCACCGGAGCGGTCGCCTCTGCGCAAGGCATTGGCGCGATCCTGGGTGGCATCGCCATCACGTTGTTGGCTGCTCGTCATCGGCGCTCGTACCTTCTGGCGCGCCTGGTGTTCGCGTTGTCGCTGGCGCTGTGGAACTACGCACTGGCGCCCAACACGGCGTGGCTCATCGTCGGCAGCGCGGTCGTCGGTGCCTGCTCGACCAGCATGTTCATCACCTCGTCCGCCATTATCCAGCGCGATGCGCCGTCGGCCAGCCGTGGTCGCGTGATGTCGATCATGCAGGCTGCCATGGGCATCTCGTACGGCATCGGGCTGCTGTTCATCGGCGCCATCGGCGATGCCACCAGCTTGCGAGTTGCATTCGCCTTCGGTGCCACGCTGCTGGTCGTCTCGTTCGGTCTGCTCACGCTGCGCTCGCGCAATTGGCAGAGAGCCATCGACGATGCGGAGGTGTCGGCCATCGACCGCGTCGACGCCGGCGTGCTCTCCGTCGCCTGCGGCGACTGACCCTGAGGCGATGTACCACGCTCCCGTGGTACAGTCGCTCCATGACCCCGCCAATTCACCTCGCAGCTGGCCGATTGGTCGCCGCTGCAGCGATTGAACGCATCAACGTGTTGCTGGCAGACGCCGATGGCGAGACTTCCAACACCTCGATGAGGTTGCCCACCGCGTTGCGTGACGCCGCCTCTCTCGCAGTCACCGAGTTGGGTGCAGCGCCTTCGACCACCGCGCTCACCGCATCTGCCTTGCGGTCCATGCTGGAGGCGATCGTGATGCAGGCGGCCCTCGATCAGCACTACTCGGACCATCCGGAGCTGCGGCCCTCGCTGGCCGACCTCGCGCTCGCCGCAGCTGAACTCGACGGTCATCCGCTGGCCCGCAAACCCGTACTGTTGCGCCGCGCTGCAGCCGAGATAGTTCGTGTACGGCCCGATGCCGACGCCGACGACGTCGTGCTGTGGGCCGAAGCGCGGCTGGCGGCGTCAGCGTGAGTGTCACGAAGGCAGCGCACTTGGTCGTGTTCGACAACGAGGCAGTATTGGCGCTGCGCAGCGCGTCCAGCCCAAAACACCGCAAGGTGGTCAGTCACCTGCAGGTGGTTGCACAAAGGAAACGTCGGGCTGTTGCAGTGTCGATCGTCGTTCCCGCGACGGTTCGAGTGGAGGCCGGCTGGGACAGGACCGCTGCCGACTGGGCATTGGCGAATCAGGTTGGCGTTGCCGATGTAGCGCTCTGCGCGCCACTCGCCGATCTCGCCGCAACAATTCGCTTCAGTGGTCGCAACCCGATATCAGTGGCTGACTCCCACATCGGCGCCATTGTCCGGTCATCGGCCGCGGGGCTGGTCACTGTGTTGTCCAGCGATCCCTCGGACATGCGTGCCGCCTGCGGAGATACTCCGGTTGTCATCGTCCCTCTCTGAGGGTCCGTCGAATCATCCGGGCGTGTCGGCGAGAATCCGCTCGGCGTGACGCTGGATGTCGGCGACCGCTGCTGCAGGTGAGGTTCGGCCGCAGAGCGCGTTGTGGATGGCCTGCCAGCCGATGTCTTCGACCTCGGGGAAGCGAGGGTGTGGCGGGTAAGTGATCATCGCCTGCTCGATCGTGTCGGTGATGATCTGCAACCGGTGGCGATCGGTGTCGTCGACGGGCTGCACGGCCGCGAACGCGCCGACGTGCGCGCACACGCTGCCGCCACGTGCATCGAGTGAGTGGGCAGGTGCGTCCATCAGCGTGGTCAGTAGGGCGGTTGCAGCGGGCATGTTGCCGCACGTGGTCGGAATCGCCCACGCGTGGCAGCCGGCATAGCTGACCCAACGCTGCGACCCGCCCGGGTAGCGGAACGGTTCCAGCCTTCTGGTCGCGACAGATCCACACTCAGTGTCGTTCTGTGCTGACCAGACAGCGCCCCACGCGCCGGGCCACATGCCCGCCGCGTCGACGCGGCCGTCGAGCAGCGCCGCATCGACCTGGTCGTAGTGCCAGTCGGGCAGGTCGTCGGGTGCCCGGGCGGCCAGCTGGCAGAGCAGCTCGACGGCCGCGACGGCCTCGGGCGAGTCGATGCAGGGGCGGCCGTCGTCGGTGAACAGCTGGCCCCCGGCACCGACGACCAGCTCGAAGAAGGTGCCGAACAGCCCAGACTCGCGGCCGCTGAACCCGAACGTGACGTCGCTGGCTGCCAGCGCCGCCCATGTGGTGGGCGGATGGGGGAGACGGGACCACATGATGCGTACGTCGATCAGCCGCGGCACGCACAACAGCGCCCCGTCGAATCTGCACAGGTCGACCGCCAGTGGAGCAAGTTCCCCGGCGTCCACCAGGGTGTCGAGTGGCCGCAGCCACTGCGCTTGCGACGGCGCGTACTTGGAGTGGGTGGCGATCAGGTCCAGCCGTTCGCCCGCGCCGAGCAGTTCGGCGACACGACGGTTCAACGTCGGATGATCGGCGTGGACGACGATCTCCACATCGGCCTGATCGAGCAGTGTGTACAGGTGGTCGTACATCGGCCCGCCGACAAGTGCCACTCGCAACGTCACTGACCTGCCCCCTTGTTCGGCAATCGAATCCGGTCAGTCTCGCGCCTATGGTCGAATGCACTATGACCGTGATCACCTCAGTCACTACTCACGACCTGCGCGCCCGCACCTCGAAGTACGCACACGGCAGCGACGCCAACCACCCCGACCCTGACTATTCGGCCGCGTACGTGGTGCTGCACACCGACGGTGTGCTGGAGGGTCACGGGCTGACATTCACGATCGGCAAGGGCAACGACCTGTGCTGCGCCGCGATCGAGGCGCTCAGTGAGCTGGTGGTCGGGCGTCGGCTCAGCGACCTCACCGACCACATGGGTGCGTTCTGGCGCAGTGTGACCAACCATTCGCAGCTGCGTTGGCTAGGGCCGGACAAGGGTGTCATCCATCTGGCGACTGCCGCGTTGGTGAACGCGGTGTGGGACCTGTGGGCGAAGGAACGTGGCGTGCCGGTGTGGCAGTTGGTGGCGGACCTGGAGCCGGCGCAGTTCGTCGATTGCATCGACTTCCGCTACCTGCGCGACGAGGTCGACGAGGTGCAGGCGCTGGAGATGTTGCAGCGCGCACAGGCCGGCAAGGCCGAGCGCCTGGCCGAGTTGCGCCGTGACGGGTACCCCGCGTACATCACCTCCGCGGGCTGGCTCGGCTACCCGGAGGACGAGGTCCGGCGTCGCTGTCAGGATGCACTGCGCCTGGGTTGGCGCAGCTTCAAGACCAAGGTGGGCATCGACGTGGCCAGCGACATGCGCCGGTGCGAGGTGATGCGCGAGGAGCTCGGTGACGGCATCCAGCTGATGGCCGACGCCAACCAGGTGTGGGACGTGCAGCAGGCCATCGACTGGACGAACCAGCTGCAGTCGTTCGGCCTGCGCTGGATCGAGGAGCCAACCCACCCCGACGACATTCTCGGGCACGCCACCATTCGCCGTGGGGTTCGGCCTGTGGGAATTGCGACCGGCGAACATGCGGCCAACAGGCTGATGTTCAAGCAGCTGCTGCAGGCCGAGGCCATCGACTACGCGCAGGTGGATGCCTGCCGGCTCGGCGGTCTCAACGAGGTGCTGGCGGTGCTGCTGCTCGCGGCCGCCAAGGGTGTTCCGGTGTGCCCGCACGCCGGCGGCATCGGGCTGTGCGAGTACGTGCAGCACATCTCGATCATTGACTACCTGTGCGTCAGTGGCTCGCTGGCCGATCGCACCACCGAGTACGCCGACCACCTGCACGAACACTTCCTGCACCCGGCCGTGGTGCGCAACGGTGCGTACGTGGTGCCCGAGGCGCCGGGTTACTCCATCGAGATGCTTCCCGAGTCGATTGCTGCGTTGAGCTATCCCGACGGGGCGGAGTGGCAGTGAACGCACCTGCGGGGCTCGGCTTGGGAACCGCGCCCCTGGGGAACCTGTTCAGTGCGGTCATCGATGAGGAGGCATTGGCCACCGTCAACGCGGCATGGGCGCGTGGCGTGCGCTACTACGACACGGCGCCGCAATATGGGCACGGGTTGGCCGAGACCCGGTTGGGTCGCGCGCTCGCGCGATATCCGCGCGACGAGTACCGGCTGGTGTCGAAGGTCGGTCGCGTGCTGGACGCGCCCCCGGCCGGGTCGACACGCCCGGCGTCGGCGTTCGTCGATCTGCCAGGGGTCGACCCGGTGTTCGACTACAGCCGCGACGGCGTGTTGCGGTCGATCGACGACAGCCTCGCCCGGCTGGATGTCGATCGGCTGGACATCGTGCACGTGCACGACCCCGATGGGCACGAGGCATCGGCGTTGGCGACGGCGTTCCCGACGCTGATCGAGTTGCGTGACCAAGGTGTGATCGGCCAGGTCGGCAGCGGGATGAACCAGGTTGCGATGCTCGAGCGTTTCGTCGAGCAGGTCGACCTCGATTGCATCCTGCTGGCCGGGCGTTACACGCTGCTCGACCGCACGGGTGAGCAACTTTTGCAGCGGTGCTTGGAGCGTGGAGTCGAGGTGATCGCCGGCGGCGTGTTCAACAGTGGCCTGTTGGCGAACCCGTCGGTGGATGCGACGTTCGACTACGCGACGGCCGCGCCGGCACTGGTCGCGAGGGCGCAGCGGCTGCAGGCGGTGTGCTCGCAGTTCGGCGTGCCCCTGCCGGCGGCGGCGATCCAGTTCGCCAGCCGCCATCCGGCCATCGTGATGACGCTCGTAGGCGCCCGCTCGGTCGCCGAGATCGAAGCCGACATCGACTACGCCGAGATGGATATCGACCCCGCGCTCTGGGAAGCCCTCGAGCCCCCACACCCCTGACCCCCATCCCCCCGTGTGTACAAAGCCCGGGAAAATGATCCAGCAGATGCCGCGGCGAGGCACTGTCCAAGCCCTCGCCGTTGTTCGTGGCCGACCCCATGCCCCCATCATGTTCAATCGCCAGCGGCGATTGAGTGTCACTGTTGCCGTGCGGGGATGCGGGCGGTAGAGTTTGGGCACCGACGCGGGGTGGAGCAGCTCGGTAGCTCGTCGGGCTCATAACCCGAAGGTCGCAGGTTCAAATCCTGCCCCCGCCACTAAGGAAGCCCTGGTAGATCGTCTGATCCGCCAGGGCTTCTTCGTTTCTGTCGTTCATTGTGCAACCCGATTGCAACCAACGTCGCGGCCAACGGTGGGCAGTTCCGGTTGATGCCGGACACCGTGGCTTCGTAGATGGGTGACAGTTTCGGGACGCAACGTCGGTAGCTGGGCGACCGTGACCTCGGCAAGTGGCCCACGACGAGGCCCCGGACTGTGATCATCACTCTCGCGTGGGATGAGCGGCATCGGATCGCACGAGTCCCCCATCATGAAGGGAGCGCTGGCGAAGTACGGGCGTCGCGGGCCGGTGTATTCGCCGAGATGCCCACGCGGGTAGTCGTGGGTCGGAGGACCTGTAGCTTCCGGAGCAATCAGGTCGTGGCACTGCTGCATCAGTATCGTTGAGCGGGCGCCAGAAGGAGATGGTCGGTGACACGAATGATACGAGCGCTCCCTCCCTGCCCTTCCTGCCGTCGGCGAGCCTTGGTGCCCGTCGTGTTCGGTCTTCCGGACCAGATATTGCTGGAGAGCGCCGACCGCGACGAGGTGATTCTGGGCGGTTGCATGCCGGCGTTGGTGGACCACTTCGTCGGCTGCGTCGACTGCAAACTGACGGGAGTTCTGCGCAGCGGTCGATTCATTCCCGTCCGCGAGGCGGAACGCATCGCAAGAGGCGAAGACGACGGAACTGACATTGTGTTCCGACGGTCCGACCTTCTCCGACTCAACGAGGCTTCAAGTCTTAAGTACCTCGAGGAGAAGTGCGAGGACCACTGCCTCGACGGCCCCCTGACCATCACCCCACACCCGGCACGATTCGGGCCAGGTGTTGGCCTCTCATACACGTGCGGCTGGTACGACCAATATCACTACGAGCACGATCTCTTCTATCCGTTCACCAACTCGTACTTCTGGAGCGTGATCGGCGACCTCGGCGACCTCGCCACCTTCGAAATGGAGATGAGCGGCCTCGCCGACGCCATCGAAGCCGTCGAAGGATTCAAGGCCAGGGTCGACGCACAGCCAGTGTCGCTGCCCGGCACAAGATGGACGGCCCTGGGTCTACCCATCCATGACCTCCCGACCTACTCATACAAGCGTCCTATGGCAGGCGACTTCACTGTTCGCGACTGGCGCACAAAGCGTTTTGACAGAACATGCCCCGGGTTCAGCGTCGCCGTCTTGGTCAACCGCGACGACCTATGGGCAGAAGCCGCTGGCGACCGCACGAAGCTTGCAAAATTGCGCGTCGCGGGCCGGCCGAAGCCGCGCAGATAGTCGACCTGTTCGGCCGACCTGATCAGACGCTGGCCGGGCACGGCCTGCCCGCAACAGACCGCCGCCGGAGGACATTCATGTTGCGGTACCGCTGTTGCAACATCTCGCCCGGGCGCGCGCATCGGTGCCTTCAGCGCCTTGGTTCTACTGTCGAGGCATCGCGTCTGGGATCATTTCGCCATGGCCAAGCACGAGATCCGAATGAGCATGCCCGCACAAGAAGTTGTGAACGCCGACGTGAGCATCAGAATCAAGTCTGACGATGCATCGCTCGGTCGAATCGAGATCTCCAAGGGTTCGATCGACTGGTGGCCGGCGAACAACTCGAAGACGCACTATCGGATGAGCTGGGAAGCGTTCCAGCGTGTCATGGAGCAGCACGGGCGCGAGGTCAAGAAGAAGTAGCCCGCCTGATTCGAAGCGAAGTAGAGGTGCGGCGGTTGCATCCGGCCAACGGGGCATCGCGACTGATCCGGCTCGGGGCAGCGATCGCGCGCGGAGCGAACCGTGCTGAGGGCTCATTGGTCAGCCCAGGATCAAGCCCGCGACAAGTGAGGCAGCGTCCTCTTGCATGCCGGGGATGACGTGCGAGTAGACGTCGAGGGTGAAGGCAACGGTGGCATGGCCAAGTCGCTCACTGACGATCTTCGGATGGACGCCTGCAGTCAGGGCGAGGGTCGCGTAGGTGTGGCGCACGTCGTGGAACCGGATCCGCGTCACTTTCGACGAACGAACGTGCTTGTTGAACATCTGCGTGAAGCGGTCGGGGTGGATCCACTGGCCGTTCTCTCGGGTGAACACGAGGCCTCCGTAGGTTGAGTCGACCGGACGGCCGGCCACACGCGTCCGGTGTTCGTGGAGTGCTGCCAAGGTCCCCGTGTCGAGTGCCAAGGAGCGTCGGCTGCGCACCGTCTTTGGTGACGACAGCTTCACCTCGTACGCCACGTTGACCAACGTCTGGCGGACGCTCAGCTGCGCCCGGTCGAAGTCGATGTCCTCCCACCGAAGGCCCAGAATCTCCCCTCGGCGCATACCGGTCGTGAGCGCAAGGATCCACGCCGCGACGAACTCGTCGCTCGCGACGTGAGCGAGAAACGCGCGCGCCTCTGCAGCGTTCCAAGGCTTGATGCTCGAGGCGCTTCCGCGAAGACGCGGCGGGTCAGCCATCTCGGCCGGATTCCGAGAGATAAGACTCCACCGCACAGCGTCGTGCAGCGCCTTCCGCAGAATCACATGAACGTTGCGCACCGTCTTGGGAGCCAGGCCCGACTCGCCTGCACGATGCGACCCTGACGCAAGGAGGTCGCCATAGAACGCGTTGAGGCGAGCCGGCGTGAGTGCCTGCAACTCGATGGCGCCGAGTCTCGGGACGATGTGGAGCTCGATGTTTCGCGTGTACGAGTCGAAGGTGGAGTCGGCGAGGCGACCCTTCGTTGCGGGTAGCCACTCGTCCAGCAGGAAGCGCGTAAGCGTCCGCCGACTCGGTTCGACGTACGTGCCCTTGTCGAGCCTGCTGAGTATCTCAGTTCGTGCCCGCTCTGCTGCCTTCTTCGATTCAAAGCCGGAGTGCCAGTTGCGGATTCGCTTGCCGGTCACTGGGTCGCGCCCAAGGTCGACTACGACGCACCAACGCGTTCCTCGTTTGATCACGCTGCCGCGCATGGGAAACCTCCACAGTCCAACGATCTGTTGAAGGCCTCCTCCCATCGGCACCGGCAACGCCGGCTATCCGCCGATGGCCGTGGCATGGACACGCGAGTCATCGAGCCACGAGGCGAGATCCTCCGGGTTGAACCGGAGAAGATGACCCCACTTTACAAAGGGGATCCGTCGTTCGGAAACGAGCCGCCTCACGTGCCTGACGCTGACACCGAGATGGTCGGCGACCTCGTCGATCGTCAGCAGCGAGGGGAGCCGCTTCACTCCAACTTGAGCACTCATCGTCCAGCCTCCGCATGGTCATCGGGTTGCCCATCTACAGAGCTTGTTTTCGTCAGGGCGCAGCACCTCTGTTGCAGCGGACCCAGAATTTCTCGTCGGAGGGTGCTGCGCCCTGGCCTTTTCAGCCTCTGTAAGGTGGTGTGATCACCGTTGCGCCTTCTCCGGGCCTTCGATCGGAATTCGGGCGGCCGCTCGTCGGCGTTCCAGCACTAGGTAGTGCTGTGCCCGGCACGGCTCAGCCTGCGGGGCGCGTGTCGCTGAAGCGCCGGCGCTCCTCCCGAGGCCGGGTCGCTGAAGCGTGCCGACGGTCGAGTCAACGAGTGCGCGCCCGCCTCGGTGGCGGGGTTCGTCTGCCCAGTTCGCTCTGGATCGCGGAACGGACGAGGGCCTGGACGCTCGACTCTTCATCGAGAGCGACCTGCTGGAGCTCTCGCTTCATCGACTTTGGTATGCGGATGGCGAGGAAGACGACTTCTTCGTCGATGGTGTGCTTCTTGGCGGCTGGCACCGCGATGTCCTCCCTGTTTCTTGGACGGCGCAACGGTAGACCGCGCGGCCTGCTGCAGAACGACGTTGTCCGAGTTCTGCCCATTGACCTGAGTGTGATCCTTCGCGATCATGTGATCAAGCGATCTCGATCGCCTCGCAGCGCATTGCTGTCTTCCAACTTCAGCAGCCACCGGAAGGGGGTGTGGCCATGAGGAGGGCGTGGAAAGCAGCCGCTTCGGCGGCCACGATGATCGCTGCGCTTGGTGCCTGCAGTAACTCGGGCGAATCGTCGAGCTCAACGACCGCGTCGTCGAGCGTCTCAACCGCACCGACGGTCGCGCCGACAACCTCGACGTCGACGACATCCATGAGTGCGCCAGCCGCGACCGCAGCCTCCACAACCACGACGCTGGCACCCACAACAACCGCGGTCCCGGCCGACGCTCAGGTGAAGGCCGACTTCCTCGCCTTGTACGACGCCTACTGGAGTTGCCTTCGCTCGCCGAAGGACTGTGACCCTACGAAGCTCACTGCGTCGGTCGGGCCAGCCCGAGATGCGCTGACCAAGACCGTGAATGATCTCGTGACCGGGGGCTTGTTCGCCGGAACCGAGGATCCCGGGTACGTCGTGGTTCAGTCGATCACCGTCGCGGGGCCGACGACGGCGACCGTCACCTACTGCGCGTGGGACACCGGCGTGTTGTACGGACCGCCAGCGAAGCCTGGAGGCGCTCCCGTTGTGGTCAACAACCTTCAGGTCACGTCGCGTTTCGAGACCACCATGGTGCTCGAGGGAGGCAGGTGGCTCACGTCCGAAGAGAAGCGGACCGAGCGGGTTGAGGGAGAGAACCGGTGTCCGCCCGAGGGTTGATTGCGGTCTCTGTCATCGTCGCCATGCTCGGCGCTCCCACGATCGCGCGTGCCGAGATTCTTGGTGGCCAGGGCGGCGCAGGGACCGACTCGGTCACTTCGTGGGTCGTGGGGAATGGCCCGGGAGGCGGTGTCACGCCGCCCGCCGGAACGACCTGCGGGCCTTGGGATCAGGCAGCCAACCAATCGCCCGAGGCCGGTCCACCCGACATCGGCACGGTCCGGCAGGACGCTTCGGGTGTCGTGTGGATGCTCTACTACCGAATCTGCACCGGCACCGCTCAGTACGTCTGGGTGCCGGTCCTTCCGCCAGGCGATCTCGGCCAGCTGGCGTTCGATGAAGTGACCAAGAAGCTGCCGAAGCCGACGCCGGCGCTGTCGCCTGATCTCTCGATCGGCGGCTACGTGAACTTCGAGACGTGGTTGTCGGTGGCCGATCCCGGACTGGTGTCCGCTACCTCGGCGATCCCTGGTCTGTCGGCCACGGCGACGGCCCGGGTGGTGCGAATCGAGTGGCGCCCCGGCGACGGTTCACTCGTGACCTGTGAGCCCTTCGGTGGTCTGCCACCGACTCCTGGTTACACGGGGAAGGCACCCTGCGGTCACACGTTCACCCAGCCGTCGGTGGCGAAGGTGACTGGCACGACGGACGACCGCTACCACGGGTCGGTGACCTTGGTGTGGGCAGCAAGTTGGACGGCATCGAACGGGGCGTCAGGTGACTTGGGTGAGGTGTCGTCGACGGTGCCGTTCGTGTACCGGGTGCGAGAGATCCAGACGATCGGAGCAGGAGGCTGACGATGGCGACTGTCCTGGAACGAAACACTCCGACGTCTCGGGAGCGCCAGCCGAGTGCGCCACCGCGGATCTCGTCGCGTGCGCGTGGCCGCCTTGCGCTCGGCGCGCTCATCGTTGCGATCGGAGTGCTCATCAACCTGGCGATCTATCGCAGCGTCGATGACAAGTCGCCGGTGTTGCAGCTGAACCGGGACGTGCCGGCAGGACAGCAGATCTCGGCTGACGACTTCCGTACGGTGGAGATCGGAGCGGATGGAGCGTTCCGCTCGGTGCCGTCAAGCGATCTGAACGCAATGGTCGGCTCGTACGCCAAGGTGCGTCTGATCGCCGGAACGCTGCTGGCTCGCGAGGCGCTACAGTCCGGCCCGCTGGTGGC
>DAORTY010000018.1:38309-39544 GCA_035432905.1 Ilumatobacteraceae bacterium
TGATCGCCGGAACGCTGCTGGCTCGCGAGGCGCTACAGTCCGGCCCGCTGGTGGCGCCTGGGGCGTCGGTTGTTGCCGTCACGGTGCCGGCTGGCGAGGTTCCGATCGGTCTACGTGAGCGGTCTCGTGTGAGCGTGGTGATCGTCGCTTCCGATCGGACCTCGACATCGGTCAATGGGACCGTTGTCGGCCTGCCTTCGCAGGCAGGGTCGTCAGGTCAGGTGTCGGTCTCGATCGAGCTGGCGGCGGGTGACGCCGGTGCGGTCGCTGCCGCGGAGAAGGTCCGGTTGGTGTTGCTCGATCCGGGGGCAACGGGATGACTTTGCTTGCGGTGTGTGGGGACGCAGCGACAACGACCGCCTTCGCGTTGGCCTCGACGTGGCCGACGCCCGACGTGCTCCTCGTCGAAGCTGATGGGAGCGGCGGCGACCTGGCCGCTTGGCTGGACATCCCGGAGCAGCCAGGTGTGGCGACGGCCGTGACGATGGCCCCAACGGGTTCGTGGCCGGCGATCGAGGCGCAGGTGCAGCGTCTTGGCTCGCTGTCGGTCCTGCCGTTGCCGCTGCGGGCTGGCGAGGCGTCGATCGCCACCAGGGAGGCCGCTGTGCGCCTACTGCCGACACTGTCGGCGTTGGCTGGGTTGACGGCGATCGCAGACTGCGGGTTCTGCCATCCGTCGGCGCTATCACCGGCGGTGACCCAGGCGGCGCTCGTCGTCGTGACGATCCGACAGCCATCCACCTCCCCTCGAGCTGCGGCGGCGCATCTGGATCGCGTCGGCGAGCTGGTCGATGCGCTCGGCTCGCGGGCCTTGCCGACCGTCGCTGTCGTCATTGGTGAGGAGCCCTATCGGGCGAGTGAGATCAGCGACTTCCTCGGCGGGTCGGCCGGACAACTACGGGTGCTCGTACTTGCAGATGACGCGATGGGTGCCGCGGCAGCAGCCGGCCGAGAGCGGGTAGGTCGTGGGTTCCCTCGCAGCCATCTCGCGAAAACGGCCAGTGCGGCGGCAAGCGAACTGGCGGTGCGCCTGGACTCACTGTGCTCGGTTGATGTCGAGGTCGGGCGATGACGTCGTGGGACCCGGATCTCGGGCTCAGCGAGCTGCCGCCCGCCGAGGCGGTGCGTGTGGTCCGCCTTGTCGCCGACCGGCTGGCGCGTCGCTTGGCGGAGGAGATCGAGGCACGCCGTCTCGCTGACGATGACGCCGATCCGGGCGTGCCATTGGAGCGCGA
>DAORTY010000019.1:0-38064 GCA_035432905.1 Ilumatobacteraceae bacterium
GGGCATCAACGGCAACATGCGCAACATGCGCAACACGCTGAACCGCAAGTACCTGTCGCAGGCGATCGATCACTCACTCGAGCGCATGCAGTTGGATTTCATCGACCTCGTCTACTGCCACCGTGCCGATGTGAACACACCGATGGAAGAGACCGTGTGGGCCATGAGCGACATGATCTCGCAGGGCAAGGCCCTCTACTGGGGTACCAGCGAATGGACTGCCGACGAGATCCGCGCAGCCTGGGACATTGCCGACAAGCACCATCTCCACAAGCCGGTGATGGAGCAGCCGCAGTACAACCTGCTCACCCGCACCAAGGTCGAGCAAGAGTTCGCCCGCCTGTACGACGACATCGGCCTGGGGACCACCATCTGGAGCCCGCTGGCCAGCGGCTTGCTCACCGGTAAGTACAAGGACGGTGTGCCCGATGACAGCCGTGGCGCACTGCCCGGCTACGAGTGGCTCGCCGAGCGGATGACCGACGCCGAGTCGGCCGCCAAGGTCGAGCGTCTGCGGCCCATCGCCGCCCAGCTCGGCTGCTCACTGGCCCAGTTGTCCATCGCCTGGTGTGCTGCCAACCCTCGGGTGTCCACCGTCATCACCGGTGCCAGCCGTGCCAGTCAGGTCGTGGAGAACTTCGACTCGATCGACGTGCTTGCAGCCCTGACACCCGAGGTCATGGAGCAGATCGCTCACGCTGTCGCCTGATCGGCAGGGATAACCTCGGAGCAATGCGAACTTCGCTCTCCGAACTTCTGGCCACTGGACGCGTCTTGCTGGCCGACGGTGCCACCGGCACCAACTACATGATGAACGGCCTCGGGCCCGGCGAGCCGCCGGAGTTCTGGGTGACCGACCGCCCCGACGATGTGATGAGCCTGCACCAGCAGTTCGTCGACGCCGGCGCAGACATCATTCTCACCGACACGTTCGGGTGCAACCCACACCGACTTATGTTGCACAACGCGCAGGCGCGCACGTACGAGCTGGCCAAAGGTGCAGCCGAACTGGCGCGCCGAGTGGCCGACGCTGCGCCGCGCCCTGTTGTCGTGGCCGGCTCCGTGGGGCCCACCGGTGCGTTGTTCGAGCCGATGGGCGTGCTCAACCACGCCGATGCGGTTGCCTCGTTCGCGGACGAGATTCGCGGTCTCCGCGACGGTGGAGCCGATGTTGCATGGATCGAAACAATGTCCTCACCCGAGGAGGTGCACGCTGCGGTCACCGCTGCCATCGAGGGTGGCATGCCCTATGTGGTCACCTGTTCGTACGACACCGCCGGGCGAACGATGATGGGTCTGATGCCGGGGGCGATGGCCGACGTGTTCGCTGATGAGCCGGTCGCACCGCTGGCGATGGGGGCCAACTGCGGCGTCGGTGCCTCCGACATTCTGGTCACCTTGCTGGAGATGGAAGGGTCGCCGTACCCGTTGGTCAGCAAGGGAAACTGTGGTGTACCGCACTTTGTGGGCACAGAGATCGTCTACACCGGAACCCCGGACCTGATGGCGAAGTACGCAGCGTTGGCCATCGACGCCGGCGTCCGCATCGTTGGTGGCTGCTGCGGCACCAGTCCTGAGCACCTTGCGTCCATGCGCGCGGCCATCGACGCATACGCACCGGGCGATCGCCCCACGCGAGAGACCATCGTCGAACAGGTCGGCCCGCTCACCAACACGGCGCCGGCGGAGACCACCAGCCGCAGCACGCGCCGATCGCGCGGATGAGGCGCGGCTACGGCGCCAGCCAGTGCTTCAGTACCGCCACCGACAGCGGAACTTGCTCAGATGCAGGTGCGTCGGTGACTGTCGTCAGTACGGTGTAGATGCCTTCAGCGGTACTGACGTACACCACTGAATTGGCACCGACCATTGCGCCGGACAGCACAGGGTCGTCGATGGGCGTAGGGGCGCCAAGCGACGACTGCAGGTCCAGGAAAGTGGCCTGATCGGTTGGGTCGACGAACAGGCTGAGCACGACCGTGCGGGTCTGATCATTCAGCCCGACGAACTCGCAGGTGCCAGAGCCTGAGACGTAGCCGAGATCCATCGGCACGCCCACCAGGGCAGACAGGTCAGTGTTGCTCGGCATTTGGGTGCAGTCGGGCATGAACGTCGTCTGCGGCGCGTCTGATCCGCCGGCCGCCATGGAGCCGACGGGCGCAGTGGTGAGGGATGCAGGACTGGTGCCGCCCGTGGAATCGGTGGCTGTGTCGTCGTTGCTGCACGCGGTGGCGGCAACGATCAACAGGCACACCAGAGTTGCACGACCACAACCTGAGCGAAGCGACACGACTGATCCTTTCCCGACGTGGCGAAGTCACGTTCCCACCGACCGTACCGCGCCGCGCCTGGGTTCCGCGGGAGGGCCGTCGATTTCACCCTTGGCGTGGCGGCAGCGACTCCTAGGCTGTGCGGCATGCCCGAAGCCGTGTCGATCCTTGCCAGTCCCGAGCAGTTGGCTGGCGTCAAATACGATGCCAATGGCCTCGTGCCCGTCATCGCACAGGACGTGCACACCAAGGCTGTGCTGATGATGGCATGGATGAATGCTGCAACGCTGGCCACCACCCTTGCCGAGGGCCGGATGGTGTACTGGAGCCGCAGCCGCCAGGAGGTGTGGCGCAAGGGCGACACCAGCGGCGACCGTCAATTCGTGCGCGAGGGCTACTACGACTGCGACGGCGACACGCTGCTGTTCATGGTGGAGCAGGAAGGCAAGGGCGCCTGCCACACCGGCGAGTACTCGTGCTTCTATCGCTCCTTCGGTGCTGTGTCGTGACTGTGGACCGAGCCATGGCTGTCGACGGTGTGACCGCGACGATGCGACCCAGTCGCGATGAGTTCCACGCTCTCGCCGCGGAGCACACAGTGGTGCCCGTGTGGGCAGAGGTGTTGGGCGACCTGGACACTCCGGTGGCCGCCTACCTCAAGCTGGTCGGTGACGGTGAAGGGTTCCTGTTGGAGTCCGTCGAGCATGCCGAGCGCTGGGCGCGTTACAGCTTCGTCGGCCACGATCCGGTGGCGACGCTGGAGCTGATCGACGGCGTCATCGAGATCAAGGGTCAGCACCTCAGCGCCGACATCCCACTCGATCGGGGCATGTTGGCGGCGCTCGACTCGATCATCGCGGCCTACCGCGCGCCGATCATGGCCGAGCTCCCGCCGCTGCAGGGTGGTGTCATGGGCTACCTCGGATACGACGTGGTGCGCGAGGTCGAGCACCTGCCGAATGCTCCGCACGACGACCGGCGGATGCCCGACGCGGTGATGAGCATCATCGGTTCGCTGGCCGCCTTCGACCACTGGCGCCAGCGCGTGTACCTCATCGAGAGCGTGCCCGTGCTCGACATGGATACCGCTGGCATCGACCGTGAGTACGACGCGGCGTGCCTGCGTGCACAACGCGCCGTCGACAAACTGGCGATGCCCCTGGTTGCTCCCGCCGCCGAGCCGCCGCTGCCCGGTGAGGTGGCGCCGCGGGTGCGCAGCTCGATGCCCGATGGCGTGTACCAGCAGGCGGTGGAGGTGGCCAAGGAACACATCGTGGCCGGCGACATCTTCCAGGTCGTGCTCGCGCAGCGCTACGACATCGACCTCCAAGCCGATCCCTTCGACTTCTACCGCGTGCTGCGGCAGGTGAACCCCAGCCCGTACATGTACTTCCTGCGTCACCCCGACATCACCATCGCCGGCAGTTCGCCGGAGCCGATGGTCAAGGTGCTCGGTCGCACGGTGGTCAGCAGACCAATTGCCGGTACTCGTCGTCGAGGCCGCAATGACGACGACGACCGTCGCATGGCGGGCGAGCTGAAGGAGAACCCGAAGGAGGTCGCCGAGCACATCATGCTGGTCGATCTTGCACGCAACGATGTCGGCCGTGTCGCCAAGTTCGGCACGGTGCAGGTCACCGAGCTGATGAGCCTCGAGCGCTACAGCCACGTCATGCACCTCACCTCGCAGGTCACCGGCGAACTGGTCGACGGAAAGACCCCCATCGATGTGCTGCGTGCCACGCTGCCAGCGGGAACGGTCAGCGGTGCACCCAAGGTTCGCGCGATGGAGATCATCGACTCGCTCGAGCCGGTGAAACGCGGACCGTATGCGGGTGTGGTGGGTTACGTCGACTTCAGTGGCAACCTCGACACGGCACTGGCCATTCGCACGATGTTCGTGAGTGCCCACGGGGCGTCGTTCCAAGCGGGGGCCGGCATCGTGGCGGATTCGGTTGCCGACGACGAAGACCTGGAGTGTCGCAACAAGGCGGCCGCGCTGCTGTCCGCCGTGCCCGCTGCGCGTCGGATGACCGCACAGCGCCGCATGGCTACTTGAGCAGGCCGCTGATCAGCAGGATGGTGCCGAGCGCGCCGACGCCGAGCAAGCCGAGCACCGCGATCGCGGCGAGTCCGGGAATGCTGGTGATGGCGCGTACACCCGACCACAACGCGGGTAGCTCGGCGCGGCGAGAGACCAGTTCGCCACGGAGGCCGCTGAACGTCTTCGACGCGGCACTGACACGCTGACCGCTGTCGTGGTCGAGCAACACCCGCGATGCCGGCGACGCGCCACCGAGGAAGGTGCGCACGTTGTCGATGAGCTGTGGTGCGTGCTTGGAGGTTGTGCGCAGCATGAGGCGAGCGAACAGTGCAGCGCCCACCGGGATCAGGCACAGCACGCCACCGATGATGATCCACGCAGGGCGGCTGCCCGAGAAGACCCACCATCCGGTGGCAAACGTGGCGGCACCGATGACGGCGGCGAGCACGGCGAGGCTGGTGGCGAGGCTGGACAGCCGGTTGAGGGTCAGCAGTATTCCGTCACTGACGCGCCGGACGACGACATCGGTTTCCATGGCCACAGTGTGTCAGCGGCAAACGGTGGTGCGACACTGTCGACCATGTCCTTCTCCGATCAGTTCTGGACCGAGTATCCGCGAGATGTCGTGCAGGTTGCAGGAGCAGACGCGCTGACGTACCTGCAGTCGCAGTTGTCGCAAGACCTGAGGTCGCTCCAGGTCGGCCAGTCGGTGTGGAGCTTCGTGCTGCAGCCCACCGGCAAGGTCGAGGTGCTGCTAAGGGTGTGGCGGACAGCCGACGACGCGTTCGTGCTGGACACGGATGAAGGCTTCGGTGAGGTCCTGACAGCGCGGTTGAACCGCTTCAAGATTCGCGTCAAGGCGGAGATCAGTCCACTGTGCTGGTCGTGCATCGCCGTGCGCGGCGACGGTGCCGCGGAAGTGGCGGGGCTCGGGTCGTGGGGCGACGGCGTCGATCTGCTCGGACCAGACGTCCAGCCGCCGGTCGGTGTCGATCACGGCACCGCCGACCAACTGCTGGCCGCTCGCATCGATGCCGTCTGGCCGCAGATGGGAACCGAGATCACGCCCGGAGAGACCATCCCGGCGGAGACCGGTATCACCGATGTGGCGGTCAGCTTCACCAAGGGCTGCTACCCGGGCCAAGAGTTGGTCGAGCGCATGGACAGTCGTGGGGCGTCGGCGCCCAAGCTGCTGCAGCGGATCGTCATCGGCGACGGCGAGCCCATCGCAACAGTGACCAGCGCCTTGGGAAACTCGGCGCTGGCGTACGTCAAGCGCAGCGCGCTCGGTCAGTAGCGCGCGAGAATCTGGTCGTGGCCACGACCTTCACCCCCGCACAGTTGGCGAAAAATCTCGACAGGATGAGGACGATCGCGTTCGCTCTGCCGGAGGTGACCGAGGAGGTGACCTGGGGAACCGATATCAACTTCCGCGTCCGCAAGAAGATCTTTCTGTTCCCCGGCGCAGGTGGCTCGATCTGCGTGAAGGCCGACAGGGAGGAGCTCCCCGCGCTGCTGGACGACCCGCGATGTCACCCGGCGCCGTACCTCGCTCGTGGTGGCTGGATCGTGCTCGACTTCGACACCGTGAAGGTCGACTGGGAAGAGGTTCGCGAGCTGGTGACGACGTCGTACTGCCTGATCGCGCCCAAGACGCTGGTGGCGAAGGTGCTGTAGCCAGTGCCTACTGAGCGAAGGCGTTGATGAAGTGCGGCTCGCGACGCAGCTGTTCGAATTCGGGCGCCGCCTCGATGGCGGACAGCAGCGTCTCGGGTGGCGCGGTGGTGGCAGCGGACTGCAGCCAGGCCATGGCGGTGCTGTGATCGCCCAGTGCTGCGGCGGCGCGGGCGACATGCACCGCCAACATGGCAGGGCGACCATTGCCGTACGTGGTCGCCGCGTAGCTGGCCGCCTCCTGGTACTCGCCGAGCCGGAGCAGAATGCCCGACACCACGAAGTCACTGAAGGAACGGCCGTGGGGGAGAGGGCGCGGCAACAACTCGACGAGTTCCTCCAGGGCACGCAGCGGCGCCGCGTCGGGCGGCCACCAGTTGACGGGGTCAGGGTCACAAAGGTCGGCGAGCAACAGTTGGCGGGCCACCTCCGCGTGACCGTGGCGCAGTTGCTGGTACGCGCGAAACCACGGTGAGGGGACGTGACCGCCGGTGAAGCGTGAGACATCGCCGGTGGCCCATGCCAGCGCTTCGGCACGCGCCAGCGACTCCTGGCCGCTGGCGTGCTTCTCGCGAGCCTTCTCGCTGGAGACGATCTGTGCCACGGACAGCAGCGGGATAGCCATGAAGATGATGAGTCCGCGAAGCCCCGGCTGCGTGGACATGTAGATCATGGCTCCAACGCTGGCGACGATGGTGAAGACGACCATGATTCGTCGTGAGTGCTTGGGGCTGACTGCATCGACGGCCTGTTCGAGAATGGTGCCACCATCGAACGGCAGGATCGGGATGAGGTTGAACAACCCGATTCCTGGGCCCGCCCACAACGCGCTGAACTGAGCCGGTGTGAGCCCACGGATGGGCCACTCGACCGGCCCGCCCAGCGCGAGGTACAAGGCGGTGCCGGCCACGATCTGAACCGCCGGCCCGGCGAACGAAATACCCACCCGCTCCCACCGCGTCAGCTTGCGGCTGGGCAGGAACGACGCGTAACCGGCCATGAACGCGAGTGTGATTTCGGCCTTCGCTCCCGTGGCACGAGCGGCAACCGCGTGACCCAACTCATGAATGAGGGTGAACAGCGCGATGAGCGCAGCAAAGATGATGGCACCCTCGGTGCCCAGCCCGCGGTCCGAGGAGTTGGTGACGGCGATGAGCACCATGAACATCCAGAACCCGGCGCCCACATGCACCGGGAAGCCGAACAGGCGAAACGCAGTGGACGATGACGGCACACGAGGAGCCTACGGTGCTGAAACCCTTGGCAAACCCGCGGGCCCGGCCGGCCACGGCGTAGACTTCAGCCTCGTGTCATACGTCTACGCCTTCGATCACAAGCACCGCCGCCCTCCCATGGAGTACAAAGACCTCCTTGGTGGAAAGGGCGCAAACCTCGCCGAGATGACCAGCGTGTTGAAGCTGCCGGTGCCGCCGGGCTTCACCATCTCCACCGAAGCATGCAACGCGTACATGAAGGGCGGTTGGCCGCACGGCCTCGACGCCGAGATCGCCACCCAGGTGTTCAAGCTGGAGAAGACGATGGGGCGCAAGTTGGGCGATCCGTTCGACCCGCTGCTGGTCTCGGTGCGCTCCGGCGCCAAGTTCTCGATGCCCGGCATGATGGACACCGTCCTCAACCTGGGGCTCAACGACGAGAGCGTGAAGGGGCTCGCTCGTGTCACCAACGATGAGCGCTTCGCGTTCGACAGCTATCGCCGCTTCATCGCCATGTACGGCCGCATCGTGCTGGGTGTCGACGGCGAGCTGTTCGACCA
Organism: Ilumatobacteraceae bacterium; assembly: GCA_035432905.1. Classification (GTDB taxonomy): domain Bacteria; phylum Actinomycetota; class Acidimicrobiia; order Acidimicrobiales; family Ilumatobacteraceae; genus UBA668. Next base: position 7,763 of record DAORTY010000019.1, read on the forward strand.
GCCGCTGGAGAAGGCCAAGCACGCTGCCGGCGTGAAGACCGATGCCGAGCTGTCGGCCAAGGCGCTCAAGGAGCTGTGCAAGCAGTACCAGGCGGTCGTCAAGAAGGCGACCAAGCAGCCGTTCCCGCAGAAGCCACGCGAGCAGTTGCGCGGCGCCATCGAAGCGGTGTTCGCCAGCTGGAACGGTGCTCGGGCCATCGCCTACCGCGTCCGCGAGCGCATCAGCCACGAGCTGGGCACCGCGGTCAACGTGCAGACCATGGTGTTCGGCAACCGCGACGAGAACAGCGGCACGGGCGTGGGCTTCACCCGGAACGCGGCCACCGGCGAGAACAAGCCCTACGGCGACTTCCTCATCAACGCCCAGGGCGAAGACGTCGTGGCCGGCATTCGCAACACCGAAGACCTCGACCACATGAAGCTGCACTTCCCGGTCATCCACCGCGAGCTGCTCGACATCTTCGCTCGCCTCGAGCGCCACTACAAAGACATGTGCGACACCGAGTTCACCATCGAGCAGGGCAAGCTCTGGATGCTGCAGACCCGCGTGGGCAAGCGAACCGGCGCGGCCGCGTTGCGCATGGCTGTCGACATGACCCGCCAGCAGGGCAAGGGTGCCGGCAAGTGGAGCATCTCCAAGCAGGAAGCCATCATGCGGGTTGGCGCTGATCATCTCGACCAGGTGTTGCACCCGCAGTTCGCGAACAAGGGCAAGGCGTTGGCCAAGGGCCTGGCCGCCTCACCGGGCGCTGCCGTTGGCAAGGTGTACTTCACCGCCGACGACGCGGTGAATGCCGATGATCGTGGCGAACAGGTCATTTTGGTTCGCAACGAGACCAGCCCCGAAGACGTGCACGGCATGATGGTCTCACAGGGCATTCTCACCGCTCGCGGGGGCCTCGTCAGCCACGCCGCAGTTGTCGCCCGCGGCTGGGGTACCCCCGCCATCGTCGGCGCCGATGCCGTCAAGATCGATGGCAAGAGCTTCCATGTCGGCGATGTGGTCGTCAAGGAAGGCGACGTCATCAGCATCGACGGCACCACCGGCGAGGTCATGTTGGGCGCGATGACGCTGGCCGCAGCGGAGCCGCCGGCCGAGTTCCACACCATCCTCAAGTGGTCCGACGCGGTCCGTAAGGGCAAGCTCGGAGTGCGTGCAAATGCCGACACCGGCGAAGACGCCACCAACGCCCGCGAGCTGGGTGCGGAAGGTATCGGCCTGTGCCGTACCGAGCACATGTTCCTCGCCCCCGATCGCCTGCCCGTCGTGCGTCGGATGATCCTTGCCAGCACGCCTGCTGAAGAAGAGGCGGCGCTCGCCGAACTGGGCCGAGTGCAGCAGATCGATTTCGAGGAGATCCTGCTGGCGATGGACGGCCTGCCAGTCACGGTGCGTCTGCTCGACCCGCCGCTGCACGAGTTCCTTCCGTCGGCCGAAGAGCTGCGCATCAAGAAGGCAACCACGGGCCTCAGCAAGATCGAGGCCGCCGAGCTGAAGGCTGCCGAGGAGTGGGCCGAGCACAACCCCATGATCGGCACCCGCGGCGTTCGCCTCGGTGTCGTCAGGCCTGGCCTTTACGCAATGCAGGTGCGTGCTCTCATGGCCGCAGCAGCTGCGCTGCGCAAGAAGGGCAAGAACCCCATCGTCGAAGTGATGATCCCGCTGACGGTCACCCGTGAGGAGATGCACCTGGCTCGCAGCTGGGTGCAGACCGAGATCGACCGGGCCGTGAAGGGCTTGAAGAACAAGCCGCACGTCACCATCGGCACCATGATCGAGACGCCGCGTGCAGCAATTCGCGCCGACGAGATCGCCAAGGAGGCCGACTTCTTCAGCTTCGGCACCAACGACCTCACACAGCTCACGTTCGGTTTCAGCCGCGACGATGTCGAGAGCAAGATGATGCCCGCCTATCTTGAGCAGGGGCTGCTCAAGCGGAACCCGTTCGAGACCGTCGACGTCGGTGGCGTCGGTGAGCTGGTCAAGATGGGTGCCCAACGTGGCCGCTCTGTCAAGAAGGGCCTCAAGCTCGGCGTATGCGGCGAGCACGGTGGAGACCCGGAGAGCATCGCGTTGTTCTACGACGCCGGTCTCGACTACGTCAGCTGCAGCCCCTTCCGCGTGCCGATCGCTCGCCTTGCGTCAGCGCAGGCCGTCATCGGTGGCTCGAAGGCAGAGACGAAGTAAGCAGAGGTGCTCGTCGCCTCAGATTCGAAGAGTCGCTTCGTCGACATCGACGTGTCCGCAGGTGCTTGGGTAATTGCGCTCTCGATCATCGCAGTTCTGCTGCTGGTCGACATCCTGGTCTTGCACCGCAAGCCGAAGGTACCCACGGTTCGTCGCGCCTCGCTGGAGACGATCTCGTGGGTGCTGGTTGGCTGCGCGTTCGGTCTCGGCGTCATTCTCACGTGGGGTGGCTCGGCAGGTGGCGAGTGGTTCTCCGGGTATCTCATCGAGTACAGCCTCTCGATCGACAACGTGTTCGTGTGGGCCATCATCCTCACCCACTTCGCCGTACCGGCGAACTATCAACACCGAGTGCTGTTCTGGGGTGTGTTCGGCGCGTTGATCCTGCGGGCAGGGTTCATCTTCGCCGGGCTGGCACTGGTCGAGAAGTTCGAGATCACGCTCGTCTTCTTCGGTGTCTTCCTGCTCTACACGGCTGTCAAGTTGGTGGTGTCGGGCGACGACGACCACTCGAACCCCGCCGACAACCGGTTCATGCGATTCGTGCAGCGGGTGATCCCCAGCACCAGCCAGATGGATGGCCAGAAGCTTTTCACTCGCATCAACGGCAAGCGCCTGGCGACACCGCTGTTCGCGGTGCTGGTGTTGGTCGAGCTCACCGATGTGTTGTTCGCTGTCGACTCGGTGCCGGCAGTGCTCGCCGTCAGTAACCATCAGTTCATCGTGTTCACGTCCAACGCATTCGCCATCATGGGTTTGCGGTCGCTGTACTTCCTGCTCGCAGACATGCGGGCTCGTTTCGGCTATCTGCAACAGGGCCTGGCCATCATCCTCGCCTTCGTTGGTTCGAAGATGATTCTCAGTTTCTTCGGTGTGCATATCGCCACTTGGCTGTCGCTGATGGTCATTGGGCTCGTGCTTCTCGCGTCGGTCGGTTTCTCTCTGCGCCAGACCCGTGGCGTCACCCTTTCGATCGCCGAAGAGCCTCCTCCGACCGACGAGCGCTGAGCCGAATCTCGCTGCGCGTGCGCCCGGTAGGGTGCAACGAATGGCCATTGTCGACGAGGACCTAGAGCGACTGCGGGCTTCGCTCGTGCTGTCCGACGTCGTCCAGCAGTACGTCGCACTGCGTCGTGTGGGGCGCAACTGGGTGGGCCTGTGCCCCTTCCATGCCGAACGGTCAGGCTCGTTCAACGTGCGCGACGAAACCAGTCGGTACCGCTGCTTCGGTTGCGGCGCCGCTGGTGATGTGTTCAAGTTCGTACAGGAGATCGACCATGTCGACTTCGTCACGGCGGTCGAGTCGCTGGCGTCGAAGGCGGGCATCCAACTCAGCTACACCACGGGTGAGGCGGGTGACCGTACACGACAAAAGCGCAAGCAGCTGGTCGACGCAATGGGCAAGGCCGTCGAGTGGTATCACGATCGTCTGCTGCACAGCCCCGACGCGCGAGCGGCCCGCGACTACCTGCGCAAGCGCGGCTTGGCAGGTGAGACGGCGCGTACCTTCAAGATCGGTTGGGCACCCGATGAATGGGATGCGCTCAGCAAAAGCCTTGGGGTGCAGGCGGACGTGCTGCGCGACACGGGTCTCGGTTTCACCAACAAGGCCGGTCGTATGCAGGACTCGTTTCGTGGGCGCGTGCTCTTCCCCATCCTCACCGAGAACGGCGACCCGGTGGCGTTCGGCGGGCGCATCCTGCCGGGCAGTACCGACCCGGCCAAGTACAAGAACTCGTCCGAGACGGGCATCTACGCCAAGTCCAAGACGCTCTACGGTCTCAACTGGGCCAAGGGCGACATCGTCGCTGCCGATCAGGTGATCGTGTGCGAGGGCTACACCGACGTCATCGGCTTCCACCGTGCGGGCGTGAAGCGGGCGGTCGCCACCTGTGGCACCGCGCTCACCGAGGACCACGTGCGGCTGCTGAAGCGCTACGCCACGCAGGTGGTGCTGGCGTTCGATGCGGATGCCGCCGGCCAAGGTGCTGCGCAACGTTTCTACGAGTGGGAAGAGAAGTACCAGGTGCGGGTCAGCGTCGCCCGCTTCCCCGACGGCAAGGACCCCGGTGAGCTGAGTCTCAGCGACCCTGAGGGCCTGCGACATGCGATCGAGCAGGCGTTGCCGTTCCTCGGGTTCCGCGTCAACCGCGTGCTCAACAGCCGCAAGCTGCGCTCGCCGGAAGACAGGGCGCAGATCGCCGGTGAGGCAATGGCGCTCGTCAACGAGCACCCCAACGAGGAAGTCCGCAAGCTGTACGCGGCGCAGGTCGCCACCCACGTAGGAATTCCGCCGGCAGACCTGGTGGCCATTGCCGCGCGGCGGGTGAAGTCGCCCACAATTCGCGTCGCTCCGGTGCGTCGCATCGGCGCCGCCGAGAACGCCGAGTTCGTCTGTATCGCGATGCTGCTGCAGCGCTGGGACGACATCGCGCCCTGGCTGATGGAAGCACTCTTCGCCGACGAGGTGGCACGCCGAGCATTCCTGGCGGTGGCCGAATCGGGTGGAGCCATCGAGCCGGCGCTCGAACTGGCCGACCCCGAGGCGCGCGAGTTCTTGGAGCGCGCGGCAGTAGCCGATGTCGATGCCGACCCGCTGCTGGAGGCGCGCAACCTCATCGCCGCAGCGACCCGTCGTCGCCTGGGGCAGATGGTCGTGGACATCGCTCCCGATCAGCTTTCGGGGATTCGCGACGCGCGGCTGCAGTTGGATGAAATGGAGGATCCTGAGCGAGCCGATGTGGCAGCGGAAGCGTTGCTAGGGTGGCTGCAACGGGCACATGAAGGGGAGGAGTGACCGACGCCGTGACCAACACCACAGCTGACGCGTCTGCCGCGCTGCCCCCGTACGAGGGCGTCGAGGCAGGGGAGTGGCGGGCGATGGTCGCGCGCGGTTCAGTCGTCGGTGTGCTGCACGCCGACGACATCACTCGCGTGCTGCGCCACATCGAACTGACAGCGGATGTATTGGTCGATGTGCATGCAACCCTCGACCGCCTGGGAATTGCTGTCGACGATGGAATGGCCGAACTGCATGACGAAACTCCGGCTGCCGGTGTCGAGCGGTTGCGGTCCGTCGAGGTCGAAGACACCGAGGGGTTGCTTGCCCGGCGGGTCCGTCGTCGAAGCGAGCGGATGAACGCTGATCGCAGCGACGTCGGTAACACGGCTGACACTGTGCGGCTGTACCTCAAGGAAATCGGTCGCGTCGACCTGCTGACCAGCGACGACGAACGTCGCTTGGCGCAGGCGATCGACGAAGGGAATCGGGCTGCCATCACGCTCGACTCCGAGCACGAGGGTGCCATCATCGACCCGGTCGAATACCGACGGATGATGCGCACGGTCACCGCCGGCCAGCGGGCGAAGAGCGAGCTGATCCAGGCCAACCTGCGCCTGGTGGTCAGTATCGCCAAGCGCTACAGCGGTCGCGGTATGCAGTTCCTCGACCTCATCCAGGAAGGCAACCTGGGTCTGATGCGTGCCGTCGACAAGTTCGACCACACCAAGGGCTTCAAGTTCTCCACGTACGCCACCTGGTGGATTCGCCAGGCCATCACTCGCAGCATTGCCGACCAGGCGCGAACCATTCGTATACCGGTGCACATGGTGGAGAGCATGAATCGCGTGCTGCGCATGCAGCGCCAGATGCACCAGGAACTCGAGCGCGAACCCACGCTCGAAGAACTGGCCGAGCGGTGCGGCTTGACCGGCGAACGCATCCGCGAGATTCTGCGCATCTCCCAGGATCCGTTGTCGCTCGACTCGCCAGTAGGCGAGGAAGACGACAGCAATCTGGCTGATTTCATCGAAGATCTCACCGCCGAGGCGCCCGCCGACATGGCGACCAAGCGGATGCTGACGCAGGCCGTCGAACTGGCGCTGGGGGAACTGACCGAGCGCGAGCAGGAGATCGTACGGATGCGCTTCGGTCTCGATGACGGCCAGGCGCGCACCTTGGAAGACGTCGGGAAGGAGTTCGGTGTCACTCGCGAGCGAATCCGTCAGATCGAGGCCAAGACGCTGGCCAAGTTGCGTCACCCGATGCGCAGCCAACGCTTGAAGGAGTTTTTGGAGGAGGAGTAGCAGGCACCGTTTGCTATCCTCAACACGTCTTTCCGAGATAGCTCAGCTGGCAGAGCGGCTGACTGTTAATCAGCATGTCGCAGGTTCGAGCCCTGCTCTCGGAGCACTGTGCAGCCGGCCCGCGAAAGCGGGCCGGCTGCCGTTTTCGGCCACGCACCTGCTCCTCGCCGTCGACATCGCGTGCAGTCAAGTGCGCCCAGCACCCTTCACTGCACGCGACGTCGTTGGAAGTGGGGCGAGTGGGGTGTCCGGTCGCTACCGTGGTGCCGTTCGGGGCGGTAGCTCAGTGGTTAGAGCACGGGACTCATAATCCCTCGGTCGTGGGTTCGATACCCACCCGCCCCACACAGGTCTAGCTGGGATGATTCGCAGTTTCCGGCAGGTTGCCGGAGATCTCCATCCAGGAATTTCAGGACAAATTCAAGTTTGTGGCGTACGTTTGTCCCATGGTCACGCTGCGCAGTGTGCCGGGGATGAGGGAGCGAGCGCCCAGCGTGTGGGAGCTCGTGGTCCAAGCCGGCTGTGATCCTGTCACTGGCAAGCCTCGTCAGGTCAGTCGTACCTTTCGCGGGAATCTACGCGATGCCAAGAAGGCGCGCGCAGAGCTCATCGTCGAGGTGACCAAGGGTCGACACACCGGGTCGCGGGCGACGGTGGAGGATTTGTTCGCCGATTGGATCGTGGAGCTGCAGCGCAAGGGCCGCTCGCCAAACACCGTCCGCAGGTACGAGCTGGTCTACGGCGCAACATCCAGCCCACGCTGGGAACCAAGCCGGTGACGAAGGTGACGATGAAGATGCTGACCGACCTCTACGGCGCGCACCAGCGGCGCGGGTTGTCGCCGCGCAGCGTGTACCAGATCCACGCGTGCCTCTCCTCGATGTTCACCCAGGCGTGCCGGTGGAGTTGGCGCGATTCCAACCCGGCGCAGTGGGCCGAGCCGCCTTCGATCCCGAAGGTCGAACCGGTGGTTCCAACGCCCGACGAGGTGCGTGCGCTGATCGATGAAGCCGAGCGCGGTAAGCGCCCAGAGGTGGCGCGGGCGATCTTGGTCGCAGCGACGACCGGGTTGCGGCGCGCCGAGCTGTGTGCGCTGCGTCGTGCGCGCGGTGTCGACTTCGAGAGAGGGCTGCTGCGCGTGTCGGCGTCGGTCGTGAACCTACCCGGCCAGCCGCTCGGCGAGATCCCGACGAAGAACCGCCGCGCGCGGGTGTTGGCGATCGACGACCTGACCGCTGCAATCCTGCGGGCACAGCTCAACGACGTCGAACGGCGAGCTTTCTTCGCCAGAGTGGCATTGGTCGACGATCCGGACATCTTCACCGACGCTGCTGATGGTTTGATGCCGTGGAAGCCCGACGCGGTGTCGCAGTACTTCGGCAGGATGCGCAAGTGGATCGGCCTCGACCACCTGGACTTCCACTACTTGCCAAAGTTCATGGAGACCTACGGCCAGGAGATGGGCTTCAGCATCACCCAAGTCGCGATGCGAGCCGGCCACGATCCCAGCATCGCGGCGAAGCACTACAGCGGCCGAGTGAGCGAGACGGACCGAGCCTTGGCGACCGCGGTGGCGTCGTTGATCGCGCCGCCCTCGCTCGCTGGCCAGGGATAGTGTGGGGCCGTGAGCGCGAAGTCTGCCGCCCTTCGGACCGAGGTTCTGGCCCTTACCACTGAAGAACGCGCCGTGCTTGCGGTCGAGTTGCTCGCCAGCCTCGACGACGACATCGCCGAGGACGATCCAGCCGAGGTCGACCGAGCCTGGGGTGAGGAGATGGCCCGCCGCTCCCAGCAGATCGCCGCTGGTGAGGTCAGGGCCTTGAGCTGGAGCGAGGTGCTCGAGCAGGTCGCTGCAAGCCGTAGCTCGCGGTGAGCTTCGGAGTCGAGTACCACCCGCTCGCTGCGACTGAGCTTGTCGACGCACAGGCCTGGTACGAAGAGCAGAACACCGGACTCAGCGACCGCTTCCTCACGTCCTTCGAGGCGACGATGAAGCGGGTCAGCAGTTGGCCCAACGCCGGCACGCCGGTCGCGCTGGACGACGGTGGAGCAGTCGTCAACCGGAAGGCCGTCATCGGCGGATTTCCGTGGTCGGTCGGGTACGAAGTGAAGGACAACACCGTGACCGTGCTCGCCGTCTTCCACCAGCACCGTCGCCCCGACTACTGGACGACTCGCCAGCACTGATCCGAAGTGCATCATCGCCGGTGACCGATCCGCCTCGGGTGCCGAAACTCGAGGGTGTACTCGACATTGGATTGGTTGTGTCTATGGTTGCCGTGTGCCATCTGTCGCCGCACGGAACGCTGTCGGGTTCAGCACCGCACGTGAGATCGGGGAGAACTGATGAGTCGAAGTCTGGAGTGCTCCCGGGCGCTTGCTGCGGCGTTCGAGTCATGGGCAGGACGATGATGCCGAGGCGCACCGTTGAAGACCACAGTCTGCATAAGCATTCCTCCCTCCGCTGGACGAGGATGACAACGATGCTCGTGGTGCTCGGCACCACTGCACTCGTTGGCTGTGGCGATCCTTCGGAGACGTCATCCCCGGTGTCGGGTGCAAGCTCGACCGTGTCGGACTCGTCCTCCGTGTCGCCGACCTCGGCGCCGGCCACGACGGTCGACGTCACAACGACGAGCGCGGCCGCGCCGTCTAGCGCAGCGACTGACGCATCGGTACCGCGACACCTTGACCACGCCGGGCTGGCGGCGGCACTACCGATCTCGGCCCAATTCCCTTGGCTGCCGGCCACAACGGTCCAGGACGACGACACCGATCTCACCAGCCGGCTCATGATCGGTGACTGCTCGGGCCAGAGCACGGTCATGCTGACTCGGGAGGAGTCGGCGACGAATAGGCTCTTCTCGGCCGATCAAGACGCCCTAGCTGAAGTCACGTTCTACGACGTTGAGACCGTCGAGGACGCTGGACAGTACCTGGCGGCGCTTGACGCGTTCGTCGGCTGCCCGAGTTCACCAAGTCCCGAGGTTTCGTTCGACGTGATCGCGCTTGCGGCGTCGACATCCTGTGACGAGGCTTTCGGGATCCGGACTCACCAGCCGGTGAGCGAGACGATCGACGAGTGGTGCCGCGTGGGCAATCTGATCGCATGGATTCGGTTGTACCCAACTGGAGTGACTGCGCCCGAGATGGACAGCAGTGCGCCGCCGCCGGTGGCGCCGACAGACGACCAGGCCAATGCGGCACTCGTGGCAGTCGGTCAGAACTTGCGGATGGCCTGGGACGCATCTGGCTGAGGTCAGAAACCGGCAGAAGGGGATGTGTGATCGCTTGGTGTTCGTGGCGCGTGACGGGTCTTGATCAGGCCAGGCGGCTGGACAAGAGCACTAGCGTGATCTGTGGAGTCCGCAACGCGTTTCGGGCGGCGCTGGCGTTCGCCGCAATGCGTGAGCACCGTCTGGCCGCTCCGGCGCGAAGTTATTCAAGGTCTAGCGGTGATGGCTGCTGGTCTCGATTGCGGAGACCTACGGATCGATCTCGATGGGGTCCGTGCAACCGTCGAGAGCGAAGCCTTGGGTAGCGTCCGGTCGGAGCCCGCTACACACGTAGTGGCGCCATGGGCCGTCGGATTCGCGGCCGAGATTCGGCAGGAACACCTCGACGCTGCGATCTGCATTGGTTCGATAGACGATGAAATCCGGCGGGCCCGGAGTTGCGCCCGCCTGGTAGGCGGAGAGCTCCGCGGCGCGTCCACCGGCATTGGCCTCTGCGAAGCAGGTGCGCCCTTGGCCAGGGACGTCCCCGACCATCTCGAGTGAGAAGTCGAGACCACAGTCTTCGTACGGCTCTCGGAACGCGAATAGGTCTGGGACTGGAGACCGCAGCGCCGTTTCGGTCTGTGCGATGGAGCAGCCCTCGCCAGGAGCGAATGACGCAGTGAGGAAGACCTCGGCCCCCGCAGCGACGTCGATCTGCACGTTGCATTGGTCGGTCACGGCATCGAGGGAGCCGCAGTTTCCATCGCAGGGCCGCTGATACGAATCGACGTTGTAGCTGCCAATCGAGAGCCAGAGATCGACAACCGGCAGGATCGGATCGATCGCGTTGAACTCCCGATTGGCCACCTCGAGGCCGCTCGCATCCCGCACAGTGAGGAACGAAACCTGGCCCTCGGTGTAGCAGCATGACGTCTGATGCTGGGTGATCCGCAGGTGCCCAGTCAGTGCGGTGGTCGTTGTGGTCGGCGGCTCGGTCAAGGGACTCGACACCGTGGCGCTCGACTGGGGCGCAGCTACTGAAGAACTCGGCGAACCGCAGCCGGCGAGAGCCAGCAGGACAACCGTGATTGACCAGACCAATCCTTTGCGCATTCGACTGCCTCCACATTGTCGCAACCAAGACGGCAGCGACGTCCATTCACATTCCGACCCTATATCTCGCTGCGGTCAAGGCTCGCTCGAGTGTCGCTGCCACACGCTGACCGCCAGCACTCACCGGCGGTGAGCACCGCTGACACCGGCGTCACTTCGGTGAGCACCGACGGCGCGGACACGACGAGCACTGTGAGGTCGACACCGGCACCGTCGACCACTGAGCCGCGTCCGACGGTCCCGGTCCCGCAGACTGCGATGCCGACGACGACGCTTGCTCCCACCATTGCCGCTGCTGATCTTCGGCCGCGGTTGCTCGACGTGTTCATAGGGATCTCCGGAGATGCAACGGCGGCGGGCTGCCTGACCGACGCTGTGTTCGCCGGGGTCGCAGATGGCAGCATCACTTCTGTGGACGTGGACACCGACGTACGCAATGTCATCACCGCGCCGATGAAGACTCTGCTCGACACGATCGAGGCCGACAGGCGTTGCGCGTGAACACCTCGCGGCGTCTGGAAGACTGACCACTATGACGCCGCTGGGCATTCATCACGTGTCGATCAATGTCACCGACACGGCTGCTGCTGTCGAGTTCTACACGTCGGTGCTCGGGTTCACGGTCCGCCACGATCGGCCCAAGTTCCCGTTCGCGGGCGCGTGGCTGAATCTGGGGGGCCAGCAAGTGCACCTGTTGGAGATCGACATGCCCGACGACCGGGGTCAGCACTTCGCCGTCGCTGTTGCCGACATCGAGTCCGCCGTGGACGAGATTCGTGCATGGGGCATCACCGTCAGCGATCCGAAGCCGGTCGGCAGTGCGCTGCAGTCGTTCCTGCATGACCCGTCGGGCAACCTGGTCGAACTGAGCCAGGCTTCACGCGCGATCGAGTAGCGGTCAGACAGCGCTGAGGCAGTTCTGCTCGAGCGTGCGCAGCTCCTCGTAGAAGTCGAGCGTTTCGTCCATCGTTGCGTTGTCGTGGCTTCCGTAGAAGGAGACGGCCACGCATTCCGCCAGTCCCACGCCTCGACCACCGGACGCGCGACGTTGCAGCACCTGCGCACGGGCCAGGTACTGCTGCACGGCCGTCGCCGTGGGTGTTGACTGCCCGACCTCGACCCCGGGGTCGCAGGCGGTGGCGTACAGATCGAGACCGTCGCGGCCGATCAACACATCCGCTTCCTCCGGACGTGCTCGTGCCCAGCCATCGAGCCCCGCCTCCAACAGATCGCCAGCGTGGGGACTGTCGGCGACGACGTGGACGTCGACGCAGACTCGGCCGTCCAGCGTGTAGGCGGTGTACCGGTCGTTGCCCCAGCCGTCGGAGGCGGTCAACGCGACATCGAGCGGCATTCCGGTGGAGAACAGTAGGTACAGCGCGAACGGACCCATCTGATTGCTGGAATGAACGTCGGCGCCTGCCGGCCCGGGTGGGCGAGTGACGTGCTCGGTGGCGTCAGGTCGCAGGTACTTGCGTGCTGGCAGGCTGATCTGGTCGAGCGCGACCGGCACCGACGTGGACAGCGCGCGGGCCACCTGTGTACGGCCCGTCTGGGCGAGTGCCTCGACGAACATCGGGCCGATCTGCTGGGGGATGGCGCGAATTGCGCGATATGCGAGCGGTACGTCTGCCATCGCCTCGGCCCAGCTCACGTCGCCGTCCTCGCTGTCTGCGGAGTACCTGGTGCGTTCGTCCTCTGCAAGGTTGTCGACGTACAGGTCGTGCACCCAGAGCGCATGGCCGATGCTGATGGCCACCAATGCTTGATACTCCTGCGAGGTCGGTGCGCGTCGGATCTGCTCGATGGTGCGGAACAGCTGGTTGTCGAGGGCTTGCGTCAAGCGCACGGACAGCTCGGCGCGCAACAGCGGCGACAGCTCCGAACCGCTCTGTGCATTGATCGCGATGGTGTCGGTGTCGGCGAACCACGTCACCGGAAGTGGATCGGCAGAGGCGTACGCGGCGCGGAACTCGATGACCGATCCATCCCCGGCCCACAGGCCGAGAGCGCGTGCGACGCCTTCGTCGGCGGCGGCCGTGGCGCGCTCCTCGTCCGTGGGGTCGCCTGTTCCCGGCTGCACCAGCGTTCGATACTGGTCGCTGTCGGCGATGTACTCGATCGTGACCTGTCGGACGAACCGTTGGCCGGTGGCGCCTTCGACGAACTCGACGACGGGCCGAACGTTGTCGGGCCAGTCCGCTACGGCGTCAGCGAACGGCGCCCACCGCTGTAACCCCCACGCGCCGGCACCGATGGCGACGAGCGACGTCGTCAGCGCGACCCCTGTCCACGCGCGCCGAAGCGCTGTCTGACGTGCCATCAGCCTCGGTCAGTCGTCTTGGTGTTCGATGGCATCGAGGAATGCCTCGACGTCTTCGTCTTCGCCTCCGACGAGCCAGATCACCATTTCTTCGTCGTTGCCCTCTTCGTCTTCGTCACGCCACGGCAGCATGCCCTCGACGCTGTACCGGTCGACAGTGATGTCTTCGTCAGAGTCGTCGCCAACGGGGGCTACGACCGCCAGTTCGACCTCCGCGTCGGGCGGCTGGTCCTTCAACATGTCGATCAGTTCGCTCACTCGCATGTGGTGTGCCTTTCGTGGAGGTCGTTGGAGTGCATGTGGAAGGTAATCAGTCGTCGCCCAGCCACCGGCTGGCGCAGTCGAGAAGGAACAGGCTGACGTCGCGACATTTGTCGAGCGTGTCGCAGAACACCTTGTCGTCGGCCAGGTACACCTCGGCGAGATCGACGGGAATGCGCGCCAGGATGGACAGGCTGCGCTCGGGGGCGTCGGTGACACTGGCGAACGAGTCGATGGCCGACACTTCGAGCGGCAGCGAGATGCCACCGACACCGGCGAGCTCGGTGGCCAGCACCAGCAGGTCGGGCGGGTGCGGCAGCGGCGGCAACGTCCAGGTGAAGATCAGCGGGAACATGAACCCGGTGGGCGGGTCGCCATCGGGGTCGTCGAGCTTGACGACCTCATCCTCGAACCCGAGCAGCGCCCTCGGGTCGACTTCCAGCGACAGGTGCAGGTCGATGGGGCCGCTGCAGGCTTCCTCGGGGTGCAGGTCCACCTCCCAGAGCTGGCGCAACGAGTACGTCTCGACGAAGTGACGCTCGTCGTGCACATGGAACCCGTGGTCGACCGCGTGGCCCTTCAGATCGGCGACGAAACCGGCGACATCGATGACGGCCACGACGATCCTTTCAGTGAAGTGCGGTGGGGTGGTGCGCTGAAGCTGCCCCGACACTACCGTGCGGAGCCGATGAACCCTGATCCTTTGAACCTGCTGCACGAGGTGGCCGACGCGGTTGCTGCCGCCTTCGCCGAGGTCCGCGACTTCGGGCCGTCGGGCGACCGCGATGGGCAGTACGCGCTCGATGTCGTCGCGAATGACGCGGCACTGACGGTGCTCCGCCGGGCCGGTATGGGGGTGCTGTCGGAGGAGAGTGAGTTCGAAGCGGGCACGAGCGGCTCGGTGGTGGTCATCGACCCCATCGACGGCAGCACCAACGCCAGCCGCGGGGTGCGCTACTTCGCGACCGCAATGTGTGTGGTCGATGCCGACGGGCCTGCAGCAGCACTCGTCGCCAACCAGGCCACCGGTGAGCGCTACTGGGCGACGCGTGGCGGGGGAGCGTGGTGCGACGGCATTCGTATCGGTCCGACCGACTGTGTCGACGTGAGCGATTCGATCATCGGCATGAACGGGTTGCCGCCACACCCGCTGGGCTACCGCCAGAGCCGTGTGTTGGGTGCCGTCGCGCTCGACCTGTGCCACGTCGCCGCCGGCGTTTTCGACGGCTACGTCGACTGCGTCACCGAGGCGCATGGTGTGTGGGACTATCTGGCGTCGGTGATGATCTGCCGCGAGGCCGGTGCCCACGTCGTCGACCTGCACGGGCGCGACCTGGTCGTGCTCGACCACGATGCTCGTCGCACACCCATCGCCGCGGCCACACCCGAGCTGCTCGCCGCGCTCGTGGCCGCCAGGCGTGGTGCACAGTCAGATACGCTGCAAGTCCCGTTCACGGGCGCATAGCTCAGTTGGTAGAGCGCTTCCCTTACAAGGAAGTGGTCGGGGGTTCGAGTCCCTCTGCGCCCACCAAACACGAAGACGACGATCTACCTTCCCGATGATCTGCGCGATTCGGTCAAGTCGGAGGCCACACGGCGTGGATGCTGCGAAGCCCGGGTCATTCGAGATGCCATCAGCAACGCGGTGGTTCGGTAGCGACCCCGAGCAGGCCTGCTGGATGCTGAGCCCATTTCAAACTCGTCGACCCCTGAGCGACTGCTACCAGGCGTACGCCTCGGGTGCGGTGCCGCCGGGGCCCGGGAAGATGCCGTCGATCGCTGTCAGCGTGTCGGGAGCAAGCGTGATCTCGAGGGAGCGCAGCGATGCGCCGTCGAGCTGGCCCACCGTGCGTGGGCCGATGATGGGGCAGGTGACGCCATCTTGGGCGAGGAGCCATGCCAAGGCCACAGCTGCCGGCTCCTCACCGAGCTCAGCGCACAGCCTCTCCCACTGCTCCAGTTGTGGGCGCAGCTTGTCGATCCGCTTCAGCGATTGGGGGGACTGGCGACGAGCGCGGTCCGAGTCGCCCAGCACGCCGCCGAGCAACCCGCCCGATAGCGGGCTCCACGGAATGACGCCGACGCCGTACTCGCGACACGCCGGGAGCACCTCGAGTTCGACGGTGCGAACCAGGAGGTTGTAGTGGCTCTGCTCGCTGACCAGTCCCAGCGTGTGGAGGCGGGCAGCAGCCTCGTTGGCTCGAGCGATGTGCCAACCGGCGAAGTTGCTGCTGCCGACATACGTGATCTTGCCCTGCTGGATCAAGGTTTCCATTGCCTGCCAGACCTCCTCCCACGGCGCCGTCCGGTCGACGTGGTGCATCTGGTAGAGGTCGATGTGGTCGGTCTGCATCCGCCGCAGGCTCGCTTCACATGCCATACGAATGTGGCGCGCGGAGAGCCGGCCATCATTCGGCCACTCGGACATTGCGCCGTACAGCTTTGTCGCCAGGACGATCTTGTCCCGACGGCCGCCGCCCTGGGCGAACCAGCGTCCGATGATCGACTCGGTGGCCCCGGCGCCCATGTCGCCGCCGTAACGGTTCGCGGTGTCGAAGAAGTTGATCCCGAGCTCAACCGCACGGTCCATGATCGCGAATGACTCTTCCTCAGGCGTCTGCGGCCCAAAGTTCATCGTGCCCAGGCACAGTTCGCTGACCTGGAGAGCGGTACGGCCCAATCGTCGATAGCGCATCGCCGTAGCCTCGCAGATTCGGTCCAGACTCGTGACACCGAGACGGTCGATGCGCGAGGCTGCTGCGATGGCGAAGCTCTTCCGGGTTGCCCAACTGTCCGACACCCACTTTCTCGAACCGGGCGCCGAGCCGGAAGGTGGCCACGGGTACGACATATCGGCCGCGTTCGATGCGGTGCTCGCCGACCTCGCCGATCAGGAACTCGACATGGTCGTCGTCACCGGCGACATCGCGGACCACGGGGTTCCCGGCGAGTACGAGATCGCGTCCGCAGCGTTCGCCCGGCTTCCGTGCCCCGTCTTCGTCTGCCCGGGCAATCACGACATGGACCAGCCGTACCGGAGTGCGTTCACCCACTCGGGAATCCACACCGCACGCCAGACACAGCATGGTCCGTGGTCGTTCGTCTACGTCGACTCCAATGCCGGGGGAATGAATGCCGACGAATCCGGACGACTCCACGACCCTCCGGGCGATGAGCGCCTGCACGGCAACGGCTCGCTCTGCCGGGCGGAGTCAGACTGGCTGCGAACGGTCACCGCCGGCCACGACGCTGACCACGTGTTCGTTTGGGTCCACCACCCACCTGGTACCCAGGTGGCGCTCACCGACTCCGCCACGTACACGGCGCAGTGGCAGGCAGTGGTCGCAGAGCGACCGAAGGTCAGAGGGTTCGGCGCAGGACACACTCACGTCCCGGCGAGCTATCAGTTCATGGGTCGACCCGTGTTCGTCGCTCCGTCGCTCAAGAACAACTTCGACATCGAGGCGGGCACATGGCTGCCTCCCGGATACCGCACCTACGAATTCGGGTCCGACGGACAGGTCGTCAGTCGCGTCAACCTTGTCGACGACGACCGCTGGCCGCGCCGACCGTTGGGTCGGGCCATTCGCTCGCTGTTGGCAGGCGAACTCACCCACGAAGAACTCGCGGCGATCATCGCCCGCCGGGCCACCTGAGCCGTACGGCGCGCACCTCCTGGCCAGGTTGCTACAGTTCGCGCGTGTTGATTCAGTTTCGTCGCCTTGTGGCCGGGTCGATTGTCGTCGCACTCGCGGCGAGTTGCGCTTCCTCGGCGAGCAACTCGCCATCGACCTCGAGTGCCCCGACGACCGTGGTGTCGTCGGCGGAGTCGACCCCAGCGGATCCGCAGGACGGGGCGGCGTTCGACGCCCTTCGAGCGGGCGGCATCACCATTGTCGATGAGACGTCGGATGGGCCGCTGACGCCTGGCCCGGGCGTCACTTTCACCACCTATCAGGCGTCGAACCTGGCTCGCGCCAACCGCATCGGTGCGGGTCTCACCGGTCAACAACTCGAT
This sequence comes from Ilumatobacteraceae bacterium, assembly GCA_035432905.1. GTDB lineage: Bacteria > Actinomycetota > Acidimicrobiia > Acidimicrobiales > Ilumatobacteraceae > UBA668. The sequence goes on from DAORTY010000019.1 coordinate 24,970, forward strand.
CGCATGGTCCCGACCGCCGACGACGAGTGGCCGCTGAGTTACCTGGCTGGCTGGTGGCTGCTCGGTACCGAGTCGCCGGCAGTCGACGCTGCCCGAACACTGGCGCCCACGCTGGCGGCGAGTGACCCGGCCACCTTCAACCCATCCGAGGCCGTGTTCCCGAACGTCGTGCTCGCGTTGTTCGTCCAAGATCTCGCTGCCCACGTCACCGCCGCGTCGGGGGTGGCAGGTGTACGGCGCGCGACTCATGTCGAGTCCAAGTCGGATCAGCGGCCTGCGGTCGATCTCGCGAACGCATGCGAAACGATCATGGAGCTCTACGACGGCACCATCGGCAAGATCGTGGGAATTCTCGATGCAGTCCCTGGCATCTTGAAGGACGTGTTCCTCGAGTTCGTCGGGCTGAAGGAGCCGGTCAAGGGCATCAAGCCCCCGGGCAAGTTGGGGCCCTCTCCGCTCAGCCCGGCTCCGTTCAAGGCGCTCGGCTTCCTCATCGGATTGGCCGGTGCGGTGTCGCCGTGGACGGTTGCGGTGACGACCACGCCGGGTAACGAGCCCCCGATCACCTACGGGATCGCGCCGGGTGCCGGCAACCAAGGCATCGCCAAGGTCACGGTCGATCCTGGTCTCAACGTGGAGTGGCCACCGTTCTTGAAGTCGTGCGGCGCATTGTTCGGGCTCGAGTTACCCGACCTGAGCCCAACCGGCGGCGTCGTCACGTGGGATTTCATCGGTGGCGGTCAGGCCACCAAGGTCGACGAGTTCCAGGTGCTCGGTGCGGAGGGTGACCCGTACTCGGCCACTCTCAAGTACGAGACCTCGGTAGAGGACGCCGACACGGCGGCCCGCGGCACACCGAGAACCGATGTGGCTGTCGTGTCGGCACGGGTGACCCGGCCGGGCACCACGAATCTCACCGCAATCGTTCAGCAGATGATCAGCACCTACTTGACGAGTTCTGTCCTGCTCGACCTCGTGACGTTCTTCGTCGGCGACCTGATCGGCGAGCTCGAGGCGATGACCGAACCGAGCGAGGTGATCACCATCGTCCACGTGCTGCACCACATTCCACCGCCCCCCGAAACCGACACGACGGTGCCAGTTCCGACGGTGCCTGCCGATGACCCCACGGCGAGTTGCGTTGGGCACGACCTCGTGAGCGCGTTTGATCAGCCCAATCTCCCCGGCGGTGTGGTGCTGCACCTGTACCCCAATGGCGATGCAGTGTTCGACTTCAACGCATCCCAGAAGCTGGTCGATAATTCGCAGGGAGTGACGATCGAAATTCAAATCGTCGGAACCGAAACCGGTCGCTGGGTTTCGGACGCAGGTGGTTTCACGCTCGATGGTACGAGCGTCGAGCTGTCGGGCACGACCTCGATCAACGGCAGTGTGACCATTCTCGACCCGGCGATCTTGGCAGCATTCGTATGGAAGGCGGAGCGTCTCTTGTGTGTCGACGGTGTCGGCACCCTGGAGCGAACCGGCCAGATATTTCGCTAGCGCTGATCGGTCAGAGTCCCGAGCCTGCTCGTTGTGGGTCCTTTGCCACTAACGAAGCAGCCGCGACGCGGGCATGCTGGAGGGAGACCACAGGAAGGTGTTCATCATGAGCAAGTCCGCCAACCCAGAGATGCTTGATCGACTCTTGGAGAGCTTCACCGAGACGTCGAAGCGCCTGTCGAAGGACGTAGAGAAGCAGGCCAAGAAGGTCGAGAAGCGGGTCAAGAAGTTCCGCGATGAAGGTGCAAAGGCCACCGACCGTTGGGTGAAGTCGATCGACAAGGACTTCCGTGCGCAGATCGATTCGCTGCGTAGTGAGGTCGAGCAGCTCTCGCATCGAATCAGCGAGTTCCTCGGCCAGGCAGAGGCCCAGGCCGCGGTCAAGGCTCCGACTGCGAAGCGGCCGGCGGCTACCTCACCCGTTGCCAAGAAGGCCCCGGTCAAGAAGGCCCCGGTCAAGAAGGCCCCGGTCAAGAAGGCTCTCGCAAAACGGGCTCCGGCGAAGAAGGCCCCAGCAAAGCCGAACGTCACGGCCTAGCCCTCTCAGGGTGGATCAGGTTGCGCAGTCAGGGCTGACAGTCGCGCTGCGTCGTCGGCCTTGACGCGCAATCGTTGAATTGATCCCCACGCCGCATCCTTCGCTGCCTCGTGCCCGCTCACTGCCAGCAGGAATGAGGCCCGGACAATGCAGAGCAGATGGCCACCAACGGCGCTGGTCGTCCGAGGTGCAACAGGTCGAGCTCGCCGACGAGAACGTACTGGCCGCCGGTGATGATGTGCAACGTGGGGACCCCGAGAGAGGGTCGGGTCAGCCGACTGGCGCGGGCCACGGAGCCACAACGGTGCCGCGGCACTCTCTTCGCAGAAGGTTCCGAATTCGCCCGTATTCGCTCTCGTCCATCGACAGCGACCATCTGGCTTTGATGGCGACCCAGTCGGAGAGGTACTGACGGACATGGCCGGGCTCCGGCAGCCAGTTCGAAGGATCCTTGTCGCCCTTGGAGCGGTTCGATTCGGCCGAGACGGCCAACAGCGTCCGCTGGTCTGTCATGTCGTTGGCGAACGCAATCCGACGCTCTGGCGACCAGTCCCAGGCGCCCGAGTCCCAGGCCTCCTTCAGCGGGACGAGGTGGTCGATGTCGAACGTCGACGGGCTGGCGGTTGTCGTCGCGTCATACACCGAATACCAGGTGCCGGCGGGTAGTTCGCAACCCACCTGCTCCGCCTGCTGTGCGCCGATCTCCTCAGCGGACAGCACATCCTCGCGAGTGTCGCAGCCGTTCCCATCGAGGTCTGACCAGACCGCGAACAGGTCACGGTTGTAGCCGCCGCGGTGTTCCCGCTCGACGGTGATCGTCGCCAGTACCGCGATGGCTTCAACGTCAGGCGTGGTGGCCAGGATGGTCTCGACGACGGTGGCAGTCACGGTGCCGGTCGGTTGCGGGGTTGTTGACAGCGCCTCGGCTGTGACCGTGGAGCTTGGTGAGACCGTGGAGCTTGGTGAGACCGTGACGAGCGGCGAAGCGGCCACAGACGCCGACCTGCTGTCGTGTGGGCGAAGCAGGACACTCAGCGTTGCACCAACAGTCAAGATGACGGCACCGGCAACGACCAACTGTTTCCACCACGGCCATGACGTGGAAGCCCAGAAGCGATCGCGGAGCGACCGCCGGCCGCTCACTCGCAGACGACGCCATCGTGGTCAGCGTCCCTGTACCAGTCGTACTCAGGGTCGACTCCCGAGTAGTAAGGCCCGTAGCCGTGCGCCTTGGCTGACTTGCAGGTGCCCATGTCAGGGTCGGTTCCCGATGCCGGAACCGGCTCGGCGATAGGCCTCGGGGGCGGCGGGGGCATGGTCGCCGGTGGATTGGTTGCGGGAGGGTTCGTTGCGGGAGGGTTGGTGGCCGGGGGCGATGTCGGCGCTGGTGTCGGTGGTGTGGTCGCCGCGACTGTTGGAGCTGTTGTGGTGATCGGCGGCGAAGTCGTCGGGGCGACGGTGATGGCTGTCGTGTCGACGACTGTCTCGACGGTTGTCGTGGGAACCGTGATCTCGGCCATTTTGGAGATGGATGGGACAGGAGTAACTGCCGTTGCGTTCTGCGCCGAAGGCGAGCATGAGTTGGCAACTCCGCCGACCAACATCAGCCCGCACACCGGAGTCGCGATCTTCGCCCACATCGGCCACCGCTTGGGAGCATTCGTGGGAGGGGCGGGCAGCAGTGGCGGGGAAAACACGCCAAATTATCGGCCTCTGCGCGTGCCCACTTGAGTGAACTGGGCGCTGTGTTGGAGGGCTCTGCTCACGCCTCTTCGAGCGACGAACGCAAGACTGCGAGTTCGTCGCGGGAGATGCGGCTGAGTTCGGTCTCCGCAGGAAAGCTACCGCTCAGCACATCAGCTCTGAATGCGGTCAGCGCCCGTACTCGCTCGTCCGCGATCTGGCGTTGCAACTTGGCAACGTCGCCGTACACGCGGGCGTGGCGCGGAGCGCGCTGGCTCTCGCCACAGACGTCATTGCTGAAGAGAAACATCACGTCGGCGTCCGGCCCGGAGCCCAGCGAGATGGTGGCCATGCCGGTGCGGCGGTTGATCTCGGCCATCACGGCGGCCGGGATGAGCTCGCACTCCACAGCGAATGCGCCGGCCGCTTCGAACTCCTGGAACTGACGCCACAAAGTAGTCGCCTCGGCGGCGGTATTGCCAACAGCGCGCACGCCTCCGTACTGCGATGATCGCTTGGGCACGAACCCGCCGTGGCCCATCACCGGCACGCCTTCCGCCGCAAGCAGGCGGATGGCATCGAGTCGGCGCGCGGTGATCACGGCATCTGCACCGTCGCGCAGCGCTTGGAACGCTGTGGCCAAGAGATCGTCGAGCGTGACAGCACCGCCGAAGTCGATGGCGGCGGTGACGAACAGTCGTGACGATCCTCGACGAACATCGGCGACCGCGTCGGCCAGGCAGACGGCCATCTCGATTCCGGCGGCCTCGGCAGCGATGGCCTCATCAGCTGAGCCGGCGGTGACCTGTGTGAACCGGCGACCGGAGCCCTTCAGCGCCGAGATCGCAGCGACGGTGACCGTGCGTTCGGCGTCGTGCCCGTTGAAGTCGAGAATCCGTGTCATGGTCAGCGACGCTATCCACGCTTGCGCTGACACCCGGAGGGTTCTCGTCTGTCAGGATGGATGACACTCGCTGATTGGAGATTCGGGGCGCGATGAGTAACGACACGACGACGGGTGCGCCGGTCACGGCACCCGTGCTGGATTGGGCAACGGATTACGACATCTTCGACGCGGGGTACGTGGCCGACCCGTACGGCATCTGGGACGAACTGCGTGCTGCCTGCCCGATGGCGCACACCGATCGGTGGGGTGGCTCGTGGCTGCCCACCCGCTACGCCGATGTCTACGCGATCGCACACGACATCGAGAACTTCCCCAGTGGCAACGGCATCAGCGTGGTACCGATCGTGGATGCGGGCTCCGACGGAGCAACTGCTGCGCCCGCGGTGCTGACCGCCGGCGTGCCGCCCATCAGTGCCGACCCGCCGCTGCACACATGGACGCGTCGCCTGATCCTTCCCACCATGAGCCCTGCCCGTGTTGCTGAGTACGAGGTGTTCACCCGCGAGCTGTGCCGCCGTCTCGTGGACGACGTGATCGCTCGTGGTGAAGGTGACGCCGCATCCGAGTACGCGCAGCAGATCCCGGTGCGTGTGATCGGCCACATCCTCGGTGTGCCCGAGGACATGTCGGGCACCTTCACCGAGTGGGTTCGCGACGTCCTCGAGTTCGCACACGATCCAGAGCGTCGCCGCCGTGGCGTTGTGGGCATCGTCACATATCTGCAGGCAGCGGTGGCCGAGCGTCAAGCCGACCCCAAGGACGACTTCATCACCGAACTGCTCAACTCCGAGCACGACGGCGAGCCGATCAGCGACGGTGTGGTGATGGGGATGTGTGCGTTGCTGCTCATCGCTGGCATCGACACCACGTGGTCGTCCATCGGCTCGACGATGTGGCACCTGGCGACGCACCCCGACGACCGCCGTCGTTTGATCGCGGAGCCGGAACTGATGCCCACGGCCATCGAAGAGTTCCTGCGGGCCTACGCGCCGGTGACCATGTCTCGCCGATTGGTGGAGGACAAGGAATACAAGGGCTGCCCGATGAAGGCCGGCGAGCGCGTGCTGATGAACTTCCCCGCCGCCAACCGCGACCCCGCGGTCTTCCCCGACGCCGACAAGGTGATTCTCGACCGTCAGCAGAATCGTCACCTCGCGTTCGGCGCCGGCATCCATCGTTGCGCAGGCTCGAACCTTGCTCGCATGGAACTACGCGTCGCGGTGGAAGAGTGGCTGGCCCGCATCCCCGAATTCGAGGTCGTCGACGCGAGCAAAGTCACGTGGGCCGGCGGACAAGTACGCGGCCCGCGCTCTATCCGCGTTCGTGTCGGCTGAGCGTCGGCTCAGCCTGCCAGGTATTCGCCCAGCCGTTTGTCGGCGTCGTCGCCGAACAAAATTCGGGCAACCTCGTCGAGGCCTTCCGAATGACGAATGACGTCGTCGCTGACCACCTGCTCGATCTTCGAGCGGCGGCGCATGAAGTCTTCCAGCTTGGTGATCATCTCCGTGCTGGCGGCAAGGTGTAGCTCGACGCGCAGGTAGTCGGCGTTCTCCATGATGTCCTCGCCCATGCGCGGGTCGTCACGAATGGCCTCGAGCATCGAGAACGCGCGGCGCCCGTAGCGACGCCACAACCGGTCGCTGAGCGGCTCGACGTCGGGCTTGGTGCGCAGCGCATCGATTTTCATCAGGCGGGCCTGGCGGTAGAACTCGGAGCGGGTGGCCTTCGCCGGCTCGCCGTACCAGTTCTTCAGATCCTTCTCCAGGGGCACGCCAAGCGACTCGACGGCCTCGGCCACTTCCTCGCCGATGTTGAGGCAGTCCGTCAGCTTGCCGCCGAAGATGGTGACCAACCGGGCCCGACGATCGGTCTCGACGGCGTGCTTGCGGCTCAGCGATGTCCAGTCGACATCGCGTTGGTCGGCGCCACCGGCGTTGACCACGAGCGGTCGAACGCCGCAACGCTCGGCGATGACGTCGGCGATGGTCAGCGGTGTGTCGAGATTGAGTCGCTGGTTGATCTGCTCGAGTAGGAAGCTGCGATCGTCGTCGTTGACCTCGGAGAACGGTTCGTCGATGCGGGTGTCGGTGGTGCCGATGACCGAACGCGAGCCCATCGGGATCACGTAGAACAGTCGCTGTGTATCGTCGAAGAAGGCCAGTACCCGCTGGTGCTTGTCGGTGGTGAGCCGCGGCACGACGAGGTGAATGCCCTTCGAGTACACGATGCGGTGGTCGGTGGCGGCACCCCATCCGGCGTTCAGTTCGTCGACGAACGGCCCGGCCGCGTTGACCAGTACCTTTGCCGAGGTGGTGAATTCTTCGCCGGAATCGACATCGCGTAGCTGGGCAACCCATCGCTCGCCGTCACGCTTCGCTGACATCAGCTCGATGTAGTTCGCCGCCGTGGCGCCGGCGTCGAGCGCCGAGCGCACGAACGAGAACACGAAGCGCGAGTCGTTGTCGATGAGGTACGCATCTCGGTACTCGATGCCGCCACGCACCGAGGTGGTGTCGATGACCGGCTCTTCGTCTCGGATCTTCTCCTTGCTCAACAGACGCGGGTAGCGCGTGCCGAACTGGCCGATGACCCAGTACCCGAAGGCGCCGAGGCCCGCGAACCACGGTGGGAACGGCGACGTTTCATCGAGGCTGGCGAGGAAACTGACCTCCTTGATGTTGTCCGGGTACGCCTTCATCAGACGGTTCCGCGAGCGGCACAGTTTGAACACCAACAGCAACTCGTAGTTCTCGAGGTACTTGAAACCACCCCACACCAGGTTCGACGACTCCTGGCTGGTGAAGTGACCGAAGTCGCCACGGTCGATCAGCGCGACGGATGCACCGCGGCCAGCGAGTGCAGCCGATGTGACTGCCCCATTGATGCCGCCACCGACCACCAATGCGTCGAAAAAGCCGTCGCGCAGGGTATCGATGTGGGTTCTTCGGGAAGCCATACCCTCATCTTGGCCGCAACAGGCAGTAACGGCTACTTCGGGTGGGGGAAGTACGGGCCCAATGCGAGGGAACGGGCTGCGGCGAGAGCACACTGACGACATGTCCGACGTCCGCCTTCGCCCCGTCGTGCGCAACGACCTGTCGTGGATGGTGACGATGGCGGCAGACCGTGAGGCGGTTGGCGAACACAACTGGTCGGGGCCCCCTGACCTCGACGAGTTGCTCGGTCGCCTGCACCATCAGTTCCAATGCGACGGTTTCCTCGACCCGCGCGGCGGCCGTCTCGTGGTCGAGCTCGATGGCCAGCCCATCGGTGATGTCTCGTGGCGACCCGAGCAGTGGGGCCCGTCCGAGGGCAGCGCTTGCCCCGCAATCGGTATCGCGTTGCTGCCCGACTTCCGTGGTCGCGGCTACGGCACCACTGCCCAGCGGTTGCTCGTCGATCATCTGTTCCGCGAGTACGGCGTGCATCGAGTGCAGAGCGACACGGCGATCGACAACCCTGCCGAACAACGTGCCCTCGAGAAGGCGGGCTTCGCTCGCGAGGGCGTCGTGCGCCACGCCGAGCTACGCAACGGGGCGTATCACGACCACGTGCTGTACGGCATCCTGCGCGACGAATGGTTGGCTGCGCAGCCCGAGTAGGCGTGCCGTACGAGATTTGAACTCCGTCGTGGAACAAGCGGCGACGCGCGTTGGTTAGTGTCTCGCAGTGAGTCGTCACAAGGGCGGCTCAGAAGTAAGAGGTACAGCAATGACCATCGGGACCGTAAAGTTCTTCAATGCCCAAAAGGGCTTCGGATTCATCTCTCGCGAGGGCGGCGACGACGTGTTCGTCCACTTCTCCAACATCGATGGCGCGGGTTACCGCTCGCTCGAAGAGGGGCAGAGTGTCGAGTTCGAAATCGGCCAGGGCCGCAAGGGCGACGAAGCCCTCAAGGTTCGCCCGGTCTGAACCAGGCGTGCGCTGTGGGCTGTCAGCCCAGGCGCCATAACTGCAATGGTGTGAGGTCGCGTGGTCCTGCGAAGGGCAACGCGACCTCATCGCCGCGTCTGCCTGCGGACTGGTACGCGGCTGCAACCACCTGCAGCACATGACGTCCGAAGCTGGCGCTCATGATGGGCTCGCGCTGTGCTGCGAGATCGTCGGCGAAGGCACGAAGCTGGGCGGTGTAGCCCAGTTGGTCGAGCATCGGTATCTGGCCGGTTGCGGCGGGCAACGCGACCTCGTCGCCGTTCAACTCCAATGATTGCACCGGCAGCAGTTCGGCTCGCACGACGCCCGCGGCGCCGGCAACCTGTGCATCCCACCGCGACTCCGGGCCCGCCTGCCAGCTGGATTCGACGTGGGCGATCAGTCCTGACCGATAGCGCAGCCGGACATCGGCGTGCTCGTCGCTGTCGTGGCCGTCGCCGCCGCGTAGCTGTGCGGACACGGCAACCGGAGAGCCCTCGCCCGCTGCATTGGCGACCAGCAGCGCAATGCTCAACGGGTGTACGCCGAGGTCGAACAACGCGCCACCGCCCCACTCGTCGGTGGTGAACTGACCCCAGGTCGGCAGACCCTGCAGGGTGCGCACCTCGAGATGCGTCAGTTCGCCGACGCGTGGCGTGAGCGCGATCATGCGCTGCACGATCGGTGCGTACGCCAGGTTCTCCGCGTACAGCAACCTTCCACCGTGGCGCGCCGCCGCGGCAACCAATTGATCGGCCTCGTCGAGTGTGCGGCAGAGCGGCTTCTCCAACAGCACGGCCGCACCGGCGTCCAGCATGCGGATTGCATCAGCCGCGTGGCATTGCGGGGGAGTGGCGACCACCACGATGTCGGCACCGCCAGGAAGGTCGTTGTACGAGACGGCCACGGATGCGAAACGCTCAGCAAGCGTTGCGGCACGTTCGGCGGTACGTGATGCGACGGCGGTGAGTTCGAACCCGAGTTGTCGAGACGCGGCCGCATGTGCCATGGCGACCCAGCCTGCGCCATGCAGCGCGACTCGTGTCACGTCACTTGCCGGCGAGAGCGGCGACGACAGGTGCGAACTTGTCGACGTCGTCGGCGCCGACGATGACGTACGAAAAACCCCAACGCTCGCGACGCTCGATCAGACGCTCGACCAGTTCACTCGGCGAACCAATCAGCGCGAACGGCGAGGTGAGCAGCATCGAGGTGTCGACGCCGAGCATGCCCGCCAAACGATCGCGGGCACCGGCCCCGTCCTCGGTGACGTTGACGAGGAACGCGCGGATGTTGAGCTCGATGTCATCGATGCGATCGCCGGCGGCGGCGCGCACGATGGCGATCTTCTCGTCGACGGCATCCTGCGACATGTGGGCGAACGTCTCGGGGCCAACGACACCGGCGTGCATGCTGGGGTTGATGCCCACGATGTCGGCCTCGCGAGCGGCGATACCCAAGACGCGCTTGCCGCCACCACCGATGAGCACGGGCATCTTGGCCTGCACCGGCTTGGGCAGGCCGTCGTAGCCGGTGATGGTGTAGTGAGTGCCGCTGTGTGAGAACGCACCAGGCTGCATGCACTGCTTGATGATGCTGAGCCCTTCGAGGAAACGATCGATGCGCACGCCAGGCGTGTCGTACGGGATACCGAGCTGCTCGTAGTCGCTGATCATCCAGCCGGCACCGAGGCCGATCTCCACGCGACCATCGCTGAGCAGGTCCATCGTCGCCAGTTCCTTGGCCAGCACGACTGGGTGCTTGTAGTCGTTGTCGAACACCAGCGCGCACACGCGCAGGTCGCTGGTGACGTCCAGTGCAGTCATCATCGCTGGCACCGGCGCGAGCTGATCGCCGAAGTGGTCGGGCATGGTGAGCACCGAGTAGCCGTGGCCCTCGGTGCGTTGGGCCAGCGAGGCCCACTCTGCGCGGGTGGTGGCGTTGGAGGCCTGAATGCCGAAACGGAAGGGGCGAAGCGTCATGCTGCGCACGGTAGCAACTGAGGTGACCGCCACCGCTGCCGTGCCACAAGTAGCGTGATGTACTCGTGCACCGCTTGGCCTGGCCCCTCCGATTCGTCGCCATCATCCTGGCGGGCGCCCTGTTGACGACGGGCGTCGTGCTGGCCGTCGCCCCACGGCTGTGGCAGGTTGCCAACGCACACGAGGAACTGCCGGTGCAGCTACCCGAGTTCCAACCACTGTCGCAACGCACCCTGGTGTACGACATTGCAGACAATGTGATCGCGGTGTACGAGCGTGAGAACAGCCAGCCCATCAACTTGGCGCAGGTACCGGTACCGGTCATCGACGCATTGCTCTCGGTGGAGGACAACGAGTACTACTCGCACCACGGGGTCAACCTGCGCGGGTTCTTCCGGGCGCTGCTGTCCAACTTTGCCAGCGACGCGCCGACCCAGGGTGCCAGCACGATCACCCAGCAGGTCGTCAAGAACGAATTTCTCGCCGGGCTGCCACGCGACGGTCGCTACAAGGCGCTGCAGGCCCACTACGCAACCATGCTCGAGAAGAAGTTGACCAAGGACCAGATTCTTGAGCGCTACATCAACACCGTGTACTTCGGCAACAACGCCTATGGCTTGCAGGCGGCGGCCGAGGTGTACTTCGGCAAGGACGTGGGCGCCCTCACGATGGTCGAAGGTGCCTTCCTTGCCGGCCTGGTGCGGTCACCGTCTGGCTACGACCCCATCCGCAACCTGGAGCAATCTCATCGGCGGTTCGCGCAGGTCGTGGCACGCCTGGAATCGGTCGGCTTGGTCACTGACGTCGAGGGCGCCGATCTCATCGAGAACTGGCCGATTCCGGACCGAGTGCGCACGATTGCCACCCTCAGCACCGTGCCCACGTACTACACGCTCGCGCTGCGCGACTACCTGTTGACGAAGTCCACCATCCTGGGCGCCACCGAGCAAGAACGTGCAACGCTGCTCTATCGCGGCGGGCTGCGCATCCATACGACGCTCGATCCGGTCCTGCAGGTGCAGGCCGAGCAGGCTCGCAACATTTTGCCCAACTCCAATGCCGGGTTCGACGCGGCCATCATCGGTCTCGACACCACCAACGGCGCGGTGCGCGTGATGGTGGGCGGGCGCGGGCTGCGAACCAACGAGCCCGGCGGCGAAGTCAACATGTCGCTGGTGCCACGACAGACCGGCAGCAGCATCAAGGCCTTCATTCTCGCGGCGGCGTACGAGGCAGGCGCGCAGACCAACGACATCATCAACGGCACGGCACCGTGTGCGGTGCCCGACGAAGGTAACAAGGTGCTGGTGATCAAGGGCGGCAGCATCGAGATCGGCCCCCTGAACGGTCGCAATACGTGGCTGTCGACGGACTGCGGGTTCGTGCGCTTGAGCTACTCGGTAGGACTGCATCGCATCGTCGACTCCGTCTACCGCATGGCGCACTCGGCGTACTTCTACCAGGGGCAATCGGCAAAGGACCACGAGCCGTTCATCCCGATCGGGGCGACGGCGACTGGCAACAACGCGCTCTCGCCGATGGACATGGCGGCGGGAATGCAGACCATCACGAACCAGGGCCTGCACCACGACCCGTACTTCGTCGAGTACATCCAGCGGCCCGACGGCACCCGCTTCTATTCGCACGCCGACCCCGGGGTGCAGGTGCTCGACCCCAACGCGGCCAACGAGACGGTGCAGTCACTGAAGGGTGTCATTCGTTCGGGCACTGGCGCCCGCAACCTGCGCAACTTCTCGCACCCGGCCGCCGGCAAGACCGGCACCCAGTTCGAGAACACCAACGCATGGTTCGTCGGAGGCACCCCCCAGATCACCACAGCGGTATGGGTGGGTGACCCCAATGGCTACACCCCCATGAACAGGATTCCCGAGTTCCAGGCGGAGATGGGTCGCAACGGCAAGGTGCAGGGCGCCGACTATCCAGCGCGCATCTGGGGTGCGTTCATGGAGTCTGCGCTCTACGGCCAGCCGATGCTCGACTGGCCCGCCCCTGCCGCCAACGCGCGCAAGGCTGCGCGGCTGTACTGGCCCGGCGAGGAATGCCTGGCCAAGCTGGTCAGCGGCACGCTGCCACCCACCGGCCCAGCAGCAACGGCGACCACTTCCAGCACCGAGCCCCCCAGCACGCTGCCCGACGAGACGCCGCCGCCGGAGACCACCGCACCGCGGGCAGTGGTGCAGCAGATTCCAAGTGGCACCAACGTGCCGCTCGATGTTCTCGACCCACACGCACCTATGCCATCCATCGACACGAGGACGTATGTGTACCCCTGTGCGTTCCCGCCGGCCGACGTTGTGGTACAGAAGAAGGGTAAATGAACGCTTCCGCCTTTCTCGCCCTCCAAGACATCGACACCACGCTCGATGTGCGCATGCAGCGCACGCTCGAGCGCGTGATTCACGGCTACGTGCGCACGCACGCCGAGCGTGGCATCCGCAACGCCAGCGCCTTGCTGCTCGACGCGCAAAGCATGGAGGTGCGCGCCGTGGTGGGCTCGGCCGACTACCGAGACGCCGAGATCGAGGGCCAGGTCAACGGCACGCTGGCCA
>DAORTY010000020.1:0-37829 GCA_035432905.1 Ilumatobacteraceae bacterium
CCGCCGGCGAAGAGTTCGAAATCATTCCCGTGGGCATCGGCGTGTACGCCGTCACTGGTCGCATCGAGAAGGGCTACCGCCTGATGGGCGCCGAGCTGGAGAGTGAGTACAACCCGGTCGAGGCCGGCTTGAACCGTCCGAAGGTGAAGAGCGCCGACTTCATCGGCAAGGCCGCCTACCTCGCCGCCCGTGAGGAGGCACCGACAGCGATCATGTGCACGCTAACGATGGATTCGCAGAAGTGTGCCGAGGGGTACGACCGTTTCCCGACCGGTGGCAACGAGCCGATCCTCACCCTCGACGGTGAGCGCATTCTCGACGCCAAGGGTCGTGTCTCACGGGTCACGACGGCCGGCGCCGGCCCTTCGGTGGGCAAGTACATCCTGCTGGCCTACCTGCCGCCCGAGCACGCTGTGGTCGGCACCAAGCTGCAGGTCATGTACATGAACGAGCTGTACCCGGTGACCGTCGCGGTTGCTGGTGCCACGCCGTTGTTCGACCCGACCGACGCACGTATGAAGAGCTGACGATGAGGGTTCTTGTCTGCGTCAAGCGAGTGCCGGCACCCGGCGCCAAGATCAACATCACCGCCGACGGGCTCGCCGTCGATACGGCCTACCTGGCCTTCACCACCAGCCCGCACGAAGAGTGCGCGGTGGAGGAGGCGGTGCAGCTGATCGAACGTCATGGTGGCGAATCGACGGTGCTCACACTCGGCCCTGCGGAAGCCGACGAGCAACTGCGCTACGCCGCCAGCATCGGTGTCAACAAGGCTGTGCTGCTGCCCATCGATTCGGCCGAATGGGACCCGCAGCGCACGGCTGCGGCAATCACCTCGGCGATCCAGGGCATCGAAGCTGCCGATGGCCCATTCGATCTGATCCTGTTCGGCAACGAGAGTGCCGACGCCGGCAATTTCCAGGTGGGCGTACGAGTGGCCCACGCGCTCGCTCGGCCCATCGTCAATGGCATCAAGGGCATCGACATCGATGGCGACTCGTTGACGGCGCGACGAGAGAGCGACGCCGGTGTCGAGGTGTACTCGTTGACGTTGCCAGCGGTGTTGGGCGTCAAGGAAGGCATCAACCTTCCCCGCTACCCGACGCTGAAGGGCCGTCTCGGTTCCAAGAAGATCGCGGTCGGCCAGGTCGTGCCCGAGGGGCTGCTCGGCGGCCAGCAGATGGTCAGCCTGGTGCAGTCGACCGAACAGGCCACCGCCACGGTCATGTTGGGAACTGGTCCGGAGGCGGCTCCTGCCGTCGTCGACCTGCTGGAAGAACTGGGGATCCTCAAGTGACCGTGCTCGTCGTCATCGAACATGATCGTGGAACGCTCAGCCCGGCGTCGCTGGAGGCTCTCACCGCCGCTCGCATCATCGACCCAGAGATCCATGCTCTCACGCTCGGGGCTGCAGCCGATGGCCTCGCCACCGAACTGGGCGTGTACGGGGCAGCCGTCGTGCACCAGGTGCACCACGACCTGCTGTCCGACTTCGGACCCGAGGCATGGGGTGAATCAGTAGCGCAAGCTGTTCGTGCATTGCAGCCCTCGTCGGTTGTTGCGTGTGGCACGGACCGCGGCAACGAAGTGATGGCACAGGCCGCGGCACGACTGGATCTGCCGTTCGTCGCCAATGTCATCTCTGTGAGTGAGGCCGAGGTCTGGAACGTCACTCGCGTGCGGTGGGGCGGGTCGCTGCTCGAGTCGTGCACCCTGACGGCAGCGACCAAGCTGCTCACTGTGTCGCACCATGCGTTCGAGGCCGGCGAGAATCCGGCGCAGGGTGCTGCCGTTGCTCTTGCGGTGGAGCTCGATCCTTCGCTGGCACGAACGATCGTGACTGACCGCGTCGAGCGTGCCGCCGGCGTCACCCTGGCGACTGCGTCGCTGGTCGTTGGCGGTGGTCGTGCAGTTGGGTCAGCCGAGGCGTTCGCTCCGCTCGAAGAACTGGCAGCACTGCTGGGTGGCGTGGTGGGGTGCTCGCGTGCGGTCACCAACAACGGTTGGCGCAACCACACCGACCAGGTCGGTCAGACCGGGACGCGGATCGCCCCCGATCTCTACATGGCATGCGGTATCTCGGGTGCAATTCAGCACTGGGTCGGCGCGATGGCCTCGAAGAAGATCCTCGCGATCAACACCGACCCCGAGGCCAACATGGTGACGAAGGCCGACTATGCCGTCATCGGCGACCTCCACAAGGTCGTGCCGGCCATCACCGCCGAGATCCGTCGCCGCCGCGGCTGAGCCTGCCACCGACTCGTACCGACAGCTGTGGCGTTGAGGCGCGCGTGTGGCGCGCATGAACGCCGAAGCTGGGGTCGAGGACGGTGGACATGCTGGCCGGTGGTGACAGCGGCAATTAGGCTCGGCCCATGGGAAACCACGACTCGCTGCCGCCTCCGCCTCCGCCCGGGCAGCCGAATGTCCCGCCTCCCAGCCCTCCTGCGTATCGGCCGCCACCTCCGACCTACGACCCCCCGACGCAACAGTTTCCCCCGACGCAACAGTTTCCCCCGACCCAGCAGTTGCCGCCAACGTCTCCGTTCCCGAGTGGGCCGCCTGGGGGCTATCCACCGGGCGGATCCACCACTTTCGGGCCGCCCCGTGAGCCGCCGAAGAGGAACACCGGGCTGATCATCGCCGGTGGGCTGGCCGCCGCCGCGGCGGTCGTCGCTGGCGTTCTAGTAGTGACCGGCCGCAATGACGGCAAGTCCGTCGCCCCGCAGACCACGCCGGTCAGCACAGTTCTCGTGTCCGTCCCAGACATCACGATGCCGCCTGAGAACACACTGGTCATCACGGTGCCCGTGATCACCGAGCCCGACGTGACCGAGCCCGACGTGACCACGGAGGTCGAGGTACCCCCCTCCACCGCTCGCGCAGGGGAGAGCACTGATGATCTCGGCATCTTCGCGATGACGCTGCCCGACGGCCTCGACGTGGACACGGCGCCCATCACCACTCGCAACGACATCACGCTCGCGTCGATCGCAGGGGCAGAGGATCTCAACGGGTTCTACACCGACGATGTCACTCCCGGGATGACAGCCTTCGTCGTCGGCGAAGACGTCGCCAGCACACCCGAACTTGTGCTGGATTTCCTTCAGCCCGACGCGGGTGTGTGCACGGTCAGTGACGAGCGAAATAACTACGAGACAGCCCTGGGAGTCGGCATTCTGCTCACACTGGATGGTTGCAGCGGGGGCGCCGCGGCCAAGGTGATTCTCGTCGTCGAACTCCAGGGCACCTCCTCGATTGCCGCCATATACGTGCAGGGACCCAGCCCTTCCGCTGATCTGCTGCCACCCGCCCAGACGGTCTTCGAGACCATTCGTCTTCTTTGAGCCGGCGCAACACATGAGCGCGTCGTCGCTGCGGAGTAGTGACGGTCCGGCGCTGCGTCGCGACCTGGCGCTCGCAACATGGGGACTCTTCGTGGGTCTTGCGTTCCTGATGCTGGCAGGTGGCCTCTTCGGCACACTGCTCAGCGTCCGTTCAGAACGAGTCGGGCTGCCGACGATCGTCAGCAGCCTCATCGCAGCTAGCTACTACGGGGGCTTTCTGATCGGTTCGCGTCTGACCCTCGCCGCCCTCTCGAAGGTCGGGCACATCCGGGTGTATTCGGCGCTGGCCTCAGTCATGTCGGCCGCCATGATCGGTGTCGGTATCAGTAGCTCCGCTGCTGTGTGGGCGTTGCTACGGCTGGTGACGGGGCTGTGTACCGCTGGCCTGTACGTCATCGCGGAGTCGTGGCTCAATGACCTTGCGACGAACGAAACTCGGGGCCGACTACTCGCTGTCTACGGCGTTGTCACGATTGCCTTCTTCGGCACCGGTCAGGTGCTGCTCTTCAACTTCAGCTCCGTGGCAATCACCGGCTTTGCGGTCGCAGCGATTCTCACGTCGCTGGCAGTGGCGCCAGTAGCACTATCCGAAAGGGCAGCGGCACCGAACCTCGTCGAGGCGAAACACATCTCGTTGCGCGAGTTGGCGAGGGTCGTACCAACGGGTGTGTTCTCCTGTCTGCTCATCGGATTGGCCCACGGTGCGCTCAACGGCATGGCCGCGATCTACGCAACGCGGGTCGGGTTCAGTCGAGGGCACATCGGCCTGTTCGTCGCCCTCCCCAGTCTTGGCGGTGTGTTGCTGCAGTGGCCCATCTCGGCAACGAGCGACGACATCGACCGTCGAGCCGTGGGCGTGGTGGCGGCGCTCGGTGCCGCGGGCGTGTCCGCCCTGCTGCTGTTGGACTCACCGTACAAGCCGATGGCGTTCGTGCTGATCTGCCTCCTGGGGGGCTTCACCTATCCGCTGTATTCGATCGCCGGGGCGTACACGAACGATTGGATCGCTCCCGAGCACCTCAGCGCCGCAGCCTCGCAGCTGGTCACCCTCTACGGGATCGGCGCCGTCGTGGGGCCGTTCGTCGCTGCCGGCAGCATGGTGGTAATCGGGCCGACCGGGTTCTACTGGGCGCTCATCGGACTGCATCTGTTGGTGGCCGTATTCTTCTTCTACCGCATGCTGGCGTGGCGCTCACCTCTCGCCAAACGGCCGTGGAACGAAGTATCGGTTCCAGCGCGAGCATTCTTCGTGCCGGCAACCATCGTCGCCGTTGGTCGTCGTCACCGTCGTCGTTCGTGACCTGTTGCTAGTCGAGCTTGGCCAGCATCCTGCGCTGCCACTCGACGGTGGCTTGCACGTTGTTGAACGTGAACAATCGACGGTAGCTGGTTGACCTGGGCCGATGGGTCGAAACTATCCTTGACCTGCGGTTTGACTACTCGACAGTTCGCAGGGATTCTTGTTGATTCTGAACGTCTTGTGTCCGATCCGTGTCCGTCAAGCGGATCGCGTACGCAACCAGGCGATGACGTCAGGCCGGTGCCAGAAGATGCAGCGCTCGCGCACCAGCACGGGCTCAGGGAAGTCGGGGTACCGCTTGCGGTAGATCGGCACGCTGTTGCGCGTCGATAGGCCGAGCAGTTCGGCCACCTCGGCGGCGTCGATGAGGTCGTCAATCTCCACGATTGCGATGTTGACATACGCCGACACCTTGTGCGCATCATTGTCGTTGTAGAGCGTTGTGCGTGCATATATCTGCATGGTCACCAACAACGACAAGGGAGAGAAGATGACCACGACCACGGACTGGAAGCCGGTGCCGGCAGAAGTGACGGCGCGCATCGACGAGGGGCTGCAGCGGCTCAAGAAGATCGTCGGCGAGATCCAAGCGCGAGAAGCGGGGTTCGCCGACGACCACGTTGCGACAGTCATTGGCCTCGACTCGCGGCGCAACCGCGAAGGAGGCCGTGGGGGCTCACATGGCGCTGGCTGACTGAGGCTTTCGACGAGGCGGGTCGGCGCTTCTAAATTCGGCAATATTGCCGATTTGTTCGGGGCGCCCCTTCGATCTGGATGCCAGGCCGCGGCCCTCGAGCCGCCTTGCTCGCCGAGCTGCACCTGTACGTCCTGGGCGTCGCGCAAGTGCTCCACGATGGCCTGGAGGCGGTCGTCGGTGTTGTTGAGCGCCTCGGTGTAGCCCTTCACGTTGTCGGCACGGAACGCCTTGGCCTTGGCGACGCGCTCGGAGTTGTCAGCGATGTTGGCCATGGCGCCAGCGACGATGCCCATGCCGCGCTGCGGCAGCGATCGGTGGTGTGTCGCTTCGTGTCCAGCAGGGCGGCTGCCTCGGCAACCGTAGGAACCGAATCGGCAATATTGCCGATTCGGGGTTGATTGGTTTCCCCACGCTCACGCGCAGCGAGGGACGCAGCGATCATCGCCCGCTGTCAACGACGGACACCATCCTGTCGAGAACACACCAGCACCCACGAGACCCTTCAGGTTCACCTCGCCCTCGGCGAGTCCCTCGGTCAACTGGCTGACGCCCTCGCCAAGCCAACCAATCTGATCAGTGACGCCCGGGATCTCGGTCGCCGCGGATCCAGCAAAGCCAGACATCACGGATCGCGAACGGTCGGTGCTGTCAGCCACCTTGCCCATCTTGTGATCGATGTCGTCGAGGCCGCCAACTGTGGAGCGCTTCAAGTCATCGGCCGCGGCGTCCACCTTGCGTAGCGACATGGCGAACCTGTCGGCGTCGGCTTCGATCTCGTCGAACGACAGGCCAGCACGGTTGAGGTCACCGACCATCTTGTCGATGTTGGCCTGGCCGATCTTGGCGGCCAACTCCGGACCAAGCGCCCGGCCGAGCGAGTCGGAGGCCGCGACCGCGCCCTTGATCGACGCAATCATGTCGTCGGTTTCAGCGTCGAGCGCATCGGCCAGCCGTTGCGCCGCGGTGCGTGTGTCGTCGAGGTCGTCGCCTAGTTCGCCGACTTCCTTGCCGGCCTTCTTGAGGTTGGCGACGCCTTCCTTGGTGTCAAAGCCGATCTTGAACGTCAGGTCTTGCTTGGTCATGGGTGCCTTTCAGAGATTGGTGGTGCCGTGGTGGTGGTGGGCGCAGGTGCCGTCATCGGCTGAAGGGCCTCGTGACGCCTTACGGTGACGGATGCGGCTGAAGTAAGACCGACCGTCACTCGTTGAACGCCCACGCACCACCAGGCAGAACTAGGCGGTGGTCGGGATGTCGAGCAGGCGCAGCGCCTGTGGCACGACCACCTCGGCACCGGTGCGGAACCACAGCAGTGCGCCGCGCTGGCCAGTCGGGCGGCCGTCGGCGCCCATCAGGTTCGGGATCAGCTCCAGGGTGGCGCCGATGCGATCCACGATGAAGTACCCGGCGCGAACGTCGCCGTAGATCATCGCGTAGTTGTTCGCGGTGGCTGCGGCGTTGATCGTGCCATCCATGTTGCTGTTCTCGTACCAGCGCTTGCCGAGCAGCGACGGGGTGTCGTTGCGCAGCTCGGGGAACAGGAGGCTCCCGGCGGTCGTCTCCATCTGGCGGTACACGTTCGCCGTCGAGATGTGGCTCTGCCACGTCGCGTTGGCGGAGAACCGCGCGGGGAGAGCGTTCTGCAGCGCGAACGGGTCGGTGGCTGAATGCGCCTCGCTGCCGGTGGTGTTGATCTCCGACGCGGTACCGGCGAGCCCAGTGACGATGCCCTGAGGTGCCGAGGATCCGCCACCGGTGGTGTAGGCGATCGCCTTCAGGTTCTCCGCTGCGTCGACCAGCACGGTCGACAGCTCGCCGAGGAAGTCGACGGTGTCCATGCCCACTTCGAAGCTGTACGGCACAAACGAGTCACCGAAGAACGTCGGGATGCTCGGCTGCGCGACGGTCGGCGAACCGTCCGCGACCTGTGACGCTTCGGTCTTCCACTCAGCCGTGGCGCCGGCCGAGGTGATGCCGTTCCAGGTGTTCGTGGTGGTCAGCTTCACGGTGGCGAGCTGCCGCAACGGGTTGATGTGTCCGTCGTTGGTGAGCATGATCGACGGGTCGAGCGTGAACGGCACCATGTAGCCGCCGTTGCCGACGGTGAGCGACATGGCACGCGACAGCTCATTGACGGCGGTGTAGGCGTTGCGTTCCTCGGTCGACCATTCGAGGTGGCCGCGAGTCGGGTCGGCGAGCACCTTGGCGAACGCCGTCTCATACGCCGGGTTCGACGCGGCGATGGTCCAGCGGGCCATGCGGGCGGCTTCGCCGCTCTGGCCGGTGATGACGTCGGACACCTTGAGGATGCCGTGCTCTGGCACCTGGCCGGCGCGGGCCTTCGTGGCGTCGAGCGCCGATCGGGCATGGGTGATGGCCTGGTCGTCGGACAGCGCTCGCGCGTCGGTCGACCATGCGGCGGTGCGCTGCATGAACTGCGGTGAGTTGCCAGCACCGTCGGTGACGCCACCGGACGTGCCCACGCGCAAGTACTGCGACGCACGAAGGCGGCCGTCGTGGATCTCGTTCAGCTCGGTGAGTCGGGTACCGATGTCGGCCAGGTCGGCCTCGAGCGCATCAGCCTCGGCCTTCTCGTCGATGGTGAGCATCCGCTGTTCGGTGCGGGCGGTGTCGAGCAGCGCGGTTGCGCGTGCCCGGTAGTCGGTTTGACGCTGCGTCAGCAGGTCGATGAAGTTGACGATCATTGGGGGGTGTCCTTTACAGAATGTGAGCCAGCCGGAAGCGGCGGGCGATGAGGTCGGGATCGAGTTCAGGGTCGTACGGTTCTGCGCTCCGCACGCCAGCGACGAGCGCGCCGGCATAGGCGGGGAATGGCACCAGCGACACCTCGTGGAGCTTCACTTCGAGACGTTCGACCGAGGTGCGGCCCTTGCCCCAACGGTCGCCCGTCGGGACGGGAACGAATCCGATGGAGAACGCATCGAGCGCGCCGTCACGGACCAGCTCCAGCGCTTCGTCACCGGCCTGCGTCGCGGAGACGCGGGCCTCGATGAGAAGCCCCGCAGCATCTTCCACCGCGGACGACAGGCGGCCGAGTGGGAAGGTCTGCGAGTTGTGGACCGCCAGCAGCTTCACCTTCGCCGCGCCGCGCTCGGTGAGCGTGCGGGCGAATGCACCGCGTCGGAACGTCTCGGTGTAGTTGCCGTTGTACCGATCGTTGATCTCGGTCGGCTGGTCGAACGGCACTGCGATGCCGTACACGGTGCGGCCGTCAGAGCCGCGGATCTCGATGTCCGCGCATGGCGCGGCACGGGTGATGATGTTGCTCATAAGGCCTCCGAAGGCACGCGAACGGAACGGTTCAAACGGCGACCATGTACCTCGGCGGCGGGCGTCCTCATCGGGTGCCGGGGTGCGGCTGTCGATGGCGACCCTGTGCGGGCGATGGCGTATCGGTTGCCGCTCATCTTACCCACCCTTCGCTGATGCCGGATGGATCCTCGAGGTGTTCGCGCCAGATTGTGAACAGCGGTTCCTCGGTGATCGCGAGCAGCACCATGAACGTCGTGGGGTCGGCGGCCATCGGCCGCAGCTCTACGCCCAACTCCGGGATCTGAGCACGCATCCGAGCTTTCATGGCAGGGTCGAGCTGGCCGATGAAGGCGTCGACCGCCTCGGCGAGCTTCCTGGGATCGATCTTCAGGTCATGAGGCATTGCGGTTCCTTTCAGTTGACCCCCCAGTGGGTTTTCTTCCATCGGGGAGAGAGACGGTGAGAGCGGGGTCTTGCGACGTCGGCGCTCCACGAAAAACCGCAGGCCAGCTGACGTCCAAACCCGTACATGTCCCGAGACGAGGGGCGGTCTTTAGGGCTTCGAACACCTGCTGAAAGACCGCCCTCGTCTGACGTCGTGTGCAAGTCTCAGACATTTCGGAGGGTTTCACGACCGCCTCCGCTGCTGCAGGTGACGGGCCTGCGCCCGCGCGCGTGCTGTCATGCCGCCGAGCACGCCGCTGTCGAGCGTTGGGTCGGCCAGTGCCCAGTCGAGGCACTCGGCACGAACGAGGCAGTTGCCGCAGATCCGCAGCGCCGGACCTGCTGGCTGACCGCGCTCCGGGAACCACGCCAGTGTCGGGTGCTCTCTACATAGGGCGTCGCGCTGCCAGCTCGGGCGGTTGTAGCCAAGTGCCGCGAGTACGTCAGTTGGCCGGGTGGTTCCCCCTATAGGGAGGGGGGAACACCCCTGACGGCTCGGGATGCGGTTCCGGTCGGTTCCGTCGCAGGTCAGAGGGTGGGTTCCGTGGTCCGGTTCCCGGTGGTCGCCGCGAGCGGTTCCGGGGCCGGTTCCCGCACTCATGCGCCCTCCTTCCGGTACTTGAGCGCGGCGAGCACGACGGCCTTGCGGCGCGACTTGCCGGCGTCTCTGAGCGCTGCGAGTGCGGTCGTGCTGCTGGCATCGATGGCGATGGTGAGTGAATCGAGATCGGCGGCGCAGTCGGCAGTGCCAGCGGGCCAGGCGACGTCGGCGCGGGCGTACCGCAGGGGGTCGTCGAGGCGCAGGAACGCAACACGCTCGGGAACCCAGTTCATGCGGGCGATGTCGCGCCGCAGTGACAGGCCGGTGTCGTCGCGCTCGACGCGCCAGACCACGTCGACGTCGTCGCCTTTGGCGCTGGTGCCGCGCTGGCCCTTCGTTGCGTCTTTGCCGGCGTGGTCGAGGCGAGCCCATGTTGCGCCGCGTCGCTTCAGTCCGATACCTGTCCATCGGTAGAACGACCGGATGGTGTCGGCTTTATCCTCGTCGCCCTGCACCGCCCTGGCCGTCGTGTCGATGATGACGGTCAGGTGGTCGTCGGGATGCTGCTCCTGTACGCCGTCGAGCAGCTCATCCAGCGCTCTGGCGCCCTCGGGGGTATCGAGGGGCGGCAGGGAGGGCAGGAGGGCGTAGCGAAGCCGTGAGAGGTCGTCGGTGGGGCCGTAGCCCATGTCGACGAGCCGTTCGTGTAGGTCCTCCTCGGACATCTCGTAATCGAGGTAGACGACCACGTTGCCGGGGCGCAGCGCGACCACGGCTGAGATGTAGAGCATCAAGAGGCTCTTGCCGGTCTTGTGGCCGGCGTAGAGCGCGTGGCCGCGACCCCGGGCGAGCACGTCCTCGAATGTCCAGTCGTCGGCCTTACGGTCGATGTTCCAGAAGGTCGCCCAGTCGACAAACGTGGTCGCCATCGGCGATGCCGATGGCTGGGCAATCAGGTACTCCATCGCGGCGCGGTGCTCAGCATCGTCGCGGGTGTCGAGCTCCTCCTCGGCGTGCCACGGCGCCGTCATTGCTGCACCTGCTCGCACAGCGCCTCGATGGCGTCAGCGCTTTCCAGCACGATGCGCTCGAGTTGGTAGCGCGTGCCGGTATGGCGGCAGTTGCCGCAGTGCCAGCGCCAGCGGTCGAGGACCTTGGCTGTACCGCCGTTGTGATCGCAGCGGCCGCAACGCGGGCACACGAACCAGGTTTCGCCGTCGTACAGCTGGAGGGCGAACGGGTGGCGGCTGCCGCTGGCGTAGGCGATCACGAGATCGGTTAGGTCGACCGATTGCACGAGCTTGCGAGGGTCGGTGATGGTACTCATGAAGGCACCACCGGACACGACCAGGTGCAGCGCGTGCTGGCGCAGGCGAGCGGACACGGTGCTGGCGATCCTTCGCCCTCGGGAGTACGATCGGTGTCGATCCGCCTGCCAGCGATCTTGAGTGCGCCGTCCCGCTCGTCGGGGCGGCGCACCTCGTCGGGCGGCGTCACGCGGCCGTACCGCCTTGCGTGTTCGCAGCGACCCAGCTTTCGACGTCCTCGAGTCGGTAGCGGCGATGCCGGCCGACCCTGACGTAAGCGGGTCCCCGCTTCAGGTAGGCCCATTGGTCGAGCGTTCGCGTTGAGACGCCGAGCAGTTCGGCTAGTTGCGGACTCTCAAGGAGCTTCTGCATCGCTGCCACCTCCGTGTTCTTATTGGGCACTATGTGTGCTGAATGAGAACCATAACGTCTGGTTGCGGAACTAGCACGAAGTGTTCTATATTAGGACACATGACTAAGACCTACACGCCAGGGGTGGTGCTCGCTCAACGGGTGACGGAGATGCGGGGCCGACTCCAGTGGAGCCAAGACGAGCTAGCGCGCCGCATGACCGCCTACGGCTTGCCATGGTCGCGAACAACCGTTGCGAAGGTAGAGAGCGAGTCACGGCAAGTCACTGTCGATGAGTTCGTGGCGCTGGCGCTCGTGTTCGGCGTCACCCCGGCGGCGCTTCTGACGTTGCGGGATTCGGACGCCGTGCTGAACGTCACGCCCAACACTCAGACCCCAGTTCGCAACGTGTGGTCATGGCACACCGGGTCCCTGCCGATGGGAGGGTCAGTCCCGAGCGACATGGTGAGTGTGTCTGAGTCCCTTGACCTCCATCGTCGGCACTATGAGGCTGCGCCGAATCACATTGCCGAGGGTGAGCGCATCCTTCCCGGAGCTCGACGGCTAGCAGCGACCGCGGCTGGCGTCGTCGGTATCGCCTCATGGCCAAACAACATGCCCTACCTCGCAAGCCTGCTCAACGAGGTCATCCGACAAGCGAAGGCTCTGGCGGCCGATGCGCAGCAGATGGGTGGCGAGAAATGAGCAGCGTCACGAAGGTTGGCAAGGACAAGTGGCAGGCCCGATACCGCACTCCAGCCGGCGCAAGTCGCAAGCGCATGTTCGAAAAGAAGGTCGACGCAGAACAGTTCCTGACCAGCGTCGACCATCGCAAGCTGACAGGGGAGTACGTCGATCAGGCCGCCGGCCGCACGACCTTCGGCGTGTACGCCCGCCAGTGGGCCGATGCCCAGCCGCACCGGCCGAGTACGTCGGCGTCTCTCGAGTCCATGCTGCGCAGACACATCATCCCGAAGTTGGGAGCGCGACCGATCGGCAGGATTCAGCCGACCGAGATTCAGGCGTTCGTCACAGGCCTCAACCTGGCGCCCTCCACCGTGGCAACGCTGTACGGCAAAGTGTCGGCCATCTTTGCGGCCGCTGTCCTCGATCGAGTGATCACGTCCTCGCCGTGTTCGAAGGCCATCAAGCTTCCGCGGCCGGCGGGTGGAGTCATCACGCCGATGACCGCCGCTGAGGTGCGTTCAATGGTCGGCGCCGTGGATGCTCGCTACAGCGCACTGCTGGTGATGATGGCGGGCACGGGTCTGCGTCCAGGTGAAGCGCTGGGCGTGACTGCTGATCGTGTCGACTTTCTCCGACGCACGATCCGCGTGGACCGCCAGCTGCTCACCGTTACCGGCGCAATGCCAGCGTTCGCTCCGCCGAAGACACCAGGAAGTAACCGCACGGTGGTGGTGCCGAGTAACGCACTCGATGCCCTGTCGGCCCACATGGCGACTTACGCGCAGGGGCAGGATGGTCTGCTGTTCACGCGTGAGGACGGCAGCCCGATTCGTCGCGATCTGCTGGGCTCGGTCTGGCGTGCCGCAGCCGAGAAGGCCACGGTGATCGATCGATCACCACACGACCTGCGGCACTATGCGGCCAGTGTGATGATCCAGCAGGGCGCCAGCGTGAAGGCAGTTCAGGAACAGCTCGGCCACGAGAAGGCGAGCACCACCCTGGACACGTACACCCACCTGTGGCCCTCGTCGAACGACATCACGCGCCGCGCCTTAGAAGCGGGCCTCGATGCTGTTGTGTCCGATTCGTGTCCAGCGGTGGCGACCGATGCTTAGGAAAGGCGCTCTAACATGCGTTGTTGCCATTCCACGGTGGCCTGCACGTTGTTGAACGTGAACAGGTGGAGGCCCTCGATGTTGAGTTCTTGTGCCTGCTTGCTGAGTGGAGTGATCAGCTTGTTGGGGTCGTAGCCGCCTGGCTTGAACAAGCGGCCCAGGACGCCACCGTTCTTCTTCACGAATCGCATGCTGTTGCCGATGCCCAGGCGCATGCCCATCGAGAACAGCTTGGCGCGGTCGATGACGCCGGGTACACCGATGTGTAGCGGTAGCGTGAAGCCAGCGTCACGTTCGCTCACTGCCCAACGCTTCCACACGTCGAGGTCGAAACACATCTGCGTGCTGGCGAAGCCGGGAATGCCAGCCTCCTTCAACAGTGCCTGCTTGGCGTGTAGCGCCTCGTGCACGACGGTGGTATCGATCAGTGCGTGGCCGTCGGGGTAGGCGGTGATGCCGATGCGGGTGAGGCCGTGGTCTGTCTCGAGGAAGTCGCGCAGAAAGGAAACGACTCCGTCGTAGGCGCCCACCGGCTCGGGTGCGTCACCCGCGATCAGGAACACTTCCTGGAGGGCATGGCTGCGGCAGAACTCGGCAAGCTTCTTCACAGCAGCAACGTCGGGCGTCAGGCGAGCCGAGATGTGCGGAACCGTGAGGTGCCCGAGGTCGGCAAGACGAGCGGTCAGATCCAGAGTCGCCTGCTGGCCCTTTGCCGGGCTGCAGGTGACAGAGACAGAAGCGCCCGCTGGAATGTCCTCGATCTGGGATTCGAGGTTCTTCATCGGGATCACTTCGTACCGTGCATCCGCGATGAGGGAGCGCTGAGTCGACATCGTTGTCGTCTTTCTTGTCGTGTGAAGGAGCTGACTGGGTTGTGCGGTTGCCGTGCCGTCAGGCGAATTCGTCAGGCAGCTCAGCTTTACGGCGCTCGATGAAGGCGAGCATTTCCTCGTCGACGGCTTCATCCAGAGCAGGCGGCTGATACTCATCGAGTCGGCGCTTCCACAAAGCGTTGGCGCGCTGCGCCGCATCGAGGCCACCCTCTTCGTTCCACTGTTCGAAGCTGTTGTTGTCCGCCGTGTCGCTGCGGTAGAACGCCGTCTCGAAGTTCGCCAGCGTGTGCGCCGTGCCGAGGAAATGGTTGCCCGGTGGGTTGGTGCGCAGCGCGTCGAGGGCGATGCCGTTCTCGGTGGCGTCGAGGCCACGAACGAAGGTGGTCATCATGCCCAGCTGGTCGCAGTCGAGGACGAACTTCTCGTAGCCGATCGCGAGGCCACCCTCCAGCCACCCCGCAGCGTGAAGAACGAAGTTGACCCCGCCGAGCACGGTGGGCTGCAGCGTGTTGGCGCTCTCGTACGCAGCCTGCGCGTCGGGCAGCTTCGAGGACGTCAGCGAGCCGCCGGAACGGAAGGGCACGCCAAGGCGACGGGCGAGTGCGGCCATGGTGTACAGAACTATTGCGGGCTCGGGTGTGCCGAAGGTGGGAGCGCCGGTCTGCATGCTCATCGAGCTGGCAAATGAACCGAAGACAACGGGCGCACCGGGGCGGACCAGTTGCGTGAAGGTCATGCCTGCGAGTGCTTCGGCGAGTGTTTGCACCGCGACGCCGGCGCTGGTGGACGGGGCCATCGCTCCCGCCAGGATGAACGGGGTGATGATGGTGGCCTGGTTGTTCTCCGCGTAGCACTGGGCGGCAGCCAGCATCGTGCCGTCCCACACCAACGGAGAACTGGCGTTGATGAGGCTGGTCATCACCGTGCGGTCCTGCAGGTCGCCACCGAAGCCGATGCGGGCCAACTCGATGCTGTCGGCAGCACGTGAGCCGGCGGTGACCGAACCCATGAACGGTTTGTCGCTGTACTTGAGATGCGAATACACCATGTCGAGGTGGCGCTTGCTGACCGGGACGTCGACCGGCTCGCACACGGTGCCGCCGCTGTGGTGCAGCCATGGTGACATGTACGTCAGCTTGACGAAGTTCTGGAAGTCGGTGAGCGTCGCGTAGCGGCGGCCGTTGTCGAGGTCGTGTACGAAGGGGCTGCCGTAGTTGGGCGCGAAGACGGTGTTGTCGCCGCCGATGACCACGTTGTGCAGCGGGTTGCGGGCATGCTGGACGTAGGTCGCCGGAGCACTCTTCGACACGATCTCGCGGCACAGGCCACGCGGGAAACGGACGCGTGTGCCATCGATCTCCGCGCCGCCGGCCTTGAAGATGGGCAACGCCTCGGGGTAATCGCGGATCTCGATGCCGACTTCCTCGAGCACCGTGTCCGCTGTGTATTCGATGAGTGCGAGCGTCTCCTCGCTGGCGATCTCGAACGGCCGCAGCGTGCGGGTGAGATACGGCACGCGCTCGACGACGTGCGAGGCGCGCATGGCGGCGCGACCGGCCCGACCGCCGGAGCGTCGCCCGCCCGAGCTGTGTTCCGGTGCGGCGGTGGGTGAGTCGCTCATGGTTCCTCCGTAGAAGTGAGTTCCGTTGGCATGACGGCCTGGTCGCGTCGGCGACGACGGCCACCGCGCTCTCCGCTGGCGGCGGAGCTGACGGGCGCCGGCAGCGTCATGACTGCTGACAGGTGTGTTGTTGGTGCGCTCGCGTGGGGAAACGCCATTGCGGCGACGAACAGGTTCTGAAAGTCGTGTTCGGTCGCAGTCTCGACCTTGACGACGTTGCGCACCGCCGCTTCCATTTCGCGACGGGCACTGACCGAGAGCAACGCCCGCACGGCGCCAGCACCAGCGGCGTTGCCCACCGAGCGAACATGCTCGACGGGACAGTCCGGCACGAGGCCCAGGACCAGCGCGTACACCGGATCGATGTGGCTTCCAAAGGCCCCAGCCAGGCGAATGTCGAGTACTTCGGTGATTCCTGCGTGCTGGAACAGCAGGTCGATACCGGCGCGAAGCGCTGCCTTCGCCAGTTGGATGGCCCGCACATCGTTCTGCGTGACGCACAGCCGAATGCCGTTGGCCTCGTGCACCACGAAGCTGAACGTGCGGCCATTCGGGACCACACGTGGTGTTCGTTGGGCCGCGAACCCCTGCACCACGCCGTCCGCGTCGATGATGCCCGAGAGGTACATCTCGCCGATCACCTCGATGATGCCAGACCCGCAGATGCCCGAGATGTCGAGGTCTGCGGTGTCCGCGGCGAAGCCTTCCTCATCGCTCCAGAGGTCGCTGCCGATGACCTTGAAGCGCGTCTCGAGCGTGTCGCGATCGATACGCACGCGTTCGATGGCACCGGCCGTCGCTCGCTGGCCGCAGCTGAGCTGGGCACCTTCGAATGCCGGCCCGGTGGGGCTGGAGGCTGCGAACTGGCGGGTCGCGTCGCCGACGACGATCTCGGCATTGGTGCCGACATCGACGAGGAGTTGCATGGTCGGGGAGCGGTGCGGGCCCTCGGAGAGGATGACCGCAGCGGTGTCGGCACCGACGTGGCCGGCAATGCACGGCGCCAGGTAGACCTGAGCGTGACGACCGATCAGCTCGAAGGCCGACGCCGGCACGGACAGTGCTTCGGCGGTGGCGAGCGTGAACGGCGCCTGCCCGAGCGGAGTGGGGTCGATGCCGGCGACGATGTGATGCATGATCGGGTTGCCGACCAGAACGACCTCGAGCACGTCATCGATCCTGACCGTCGCCTCTCCATCGAGTGCGATCGACGCGTCGTCGCACAATTCGGCGAACAACTCGTTGAGTGCCTCGCGCACCGCCACGGTCAGGTTGCGATCGCCGCCACGGTTCATCATCACGTAGGACACGCGACTCATGAGGTCTTCGCCGAAGCGAATCTGGGGGTTCATGCGCCCTGCGGTGGAGAGGATCTCGCCGGTCAGTAATTCGACCAGATGACCGGCGATGGTAGTGCTGCCGATATCGACTGCAATGCCATAGACCCGATCGACGTAGCCGGGCCAGATTGCGACAACGGTCTCACCGCGGACCGCAACAGTGGCAGCGCGATCCTGGCCACCAAAGGCCCGGTGGACCTCTTGCAGCGCCTCCAGCGAGAGACCGGTGACAGTGCGACCGAACTCGGCGAACAGTGCGGCTATCACCAAGTCGCTCATGGACTCGGCGTCGCCCAACACGCTGGGCGGCAGTTCGATGTACGACAGTGAAATCGCAGGGTCGAGCACCACGTCGGTGAGATCGAGGCTCTTGCGCACCACCGGGCGGTGAACCTGACTCTCGGGCGGTACGTCTACGACGACGTCGTCGCGGACCAGCGCGCAACAGCCGAGGCGCCGGCCCGACTTGATACCGCGACGCTGCCCGTAGGACTCCTCGGTCTCACCCCATGGGCTGAGAGCATCGGCTGTCGATTCGATGGCCCACTTCGAGTACTGCCCGGGCTCGAACGCAACCTGGCAGCGTCCGCAGATGCCGCGACCGCCGCACACGGAATCCAGATCGACACCCAACTCGCGGGCAGCCTGCAGCACCGTGGTGCCTGTGGGAACCTCGCCGCCGAGGCCCGATGGTGTGAAGACGACGCGGGGCATGTCTGCCCCTACTGGCCTTGCCGCGCGCGCCGGCCGCCGCCGGCGCGACCCTCGCGGGCGCCGCCAGCTGCATCAGGGTCGCGGTTGGCGCGGATCCATGCCATGCAGTCCTGGTCGTTGCCGGCCAGTACATCGGCGGCCATGACGATGGTCTTCACTTCCGGGTGCATCGGGTTCATGATCGCTGAGGTCATGCCGTTGCTGATTGCCATGGCGAGGAAGGTGCCGGTGATCTGGTTACGGGCCGGGAGCCCGAAGCTGACGTTGCTGGCTCCGCAGGTGGTATTGACCTTGAGCTCGGAGACCAAACGGCGCAGAAGTGCGAACACCTGGCGCCCAGCGGTACCCATGGCGCCGATCGGCATCACCAATGGGTCGACGATGATGTCGCTGGCCGGGATGCCGTAGTCCGACGCGCGGCGAACGATCTTTTGCGCGACCGCGAAACGCACATCAGGGTCGATGCTGATGCCAGTCTCGTCATTGCTGATGGCGACGACGGCTGCGCCGTACTTGGCAACCAGTGGAAGAACGCGTTCCATTTGCTCGTCCTCGCCGGTGACCGAGTTGACCAATGCCTTGCCCTGGTAGACGGCAAGCCCTGCCTCCAGCGCCTCCACGATCGACGAGTCGATGGAGAGCGGCACATCGGTCACTGCCTGCACGAGCTGGATGGCCCGCGCCAGCAGGGCCGGCTCATCAGCCAACGGGATGCCGGCGTTGACGTCGAGCATGTGAGCACCCGCGGCAACCTGAGCCAGGGCATCGGACTGCACGCGACTGAAGTCGCCATTCTTCATCTCTTCTGCGAGCAGCTTGCGACCAGTGGGGTTGATGCGTTCACCGATCATCACGAATGGGCGGTCGAAGCCGATGGTGACTTCCTTGGTGGCAGAGCTGATGACGGTATGAGTCATGACGATTCGTCTCCGGACGGGTCAGTGATGGCGGCGGCCGCTGGGTCCCAGCCGCCGTGATCGACGAGGGAGTGCAACCGTTCGTTGGTGAACTCTGTTTTCATCGAGGCGGCGATGCCATCAACTGTCTCGACGAGTTCGCCGGTGAGGGGATAGCTGACGCGACGCCATTCGCCGACGTAGTCCTGAGCCGTCTTCTTGTCGGCCACCATCGCGGCGCGGTCGATGGCCTTCTGGAACCGATGGGGGAGGATCACCTGATGGCGATCGGCTCCGGCCTTGCCGTTGATCTGGGCAGGAATGTCACGCCACAAAATGACCACGACCTCGTTACCTCCACGACGCGACATGACTCAGACGACCTTCCGGTGAGAAGTGAGGTTGACGCTGACGGCTTCGGCGAAGGGGGCAAACCCGACGTGAAGGTGTTCGAAGCGAAGCCCGAGGCGCTCGGCGGCCAGCCGGCCGGCCGCGATGACGGACTCGTCTGTCGTCTGCGACAGCAACATCACACGTGTGTAGTTGGAGAAGTACATGGGGAGCAGCTCTGGGTGTCGATCGAGTCCGAGGCCTTGCCACAGGAGTGCTTCGAAGTGCTTGGCCAGGAAGTCGGTGAGATAGAAGGTGCCCAGTTCGTCCTCCTGCATTGCTTCGAACACGGCAGTGCCGGAGAAGAACTCGTAGCAGTGGTTGCCCGGCAGGCGCTGTAGGCGGGGCATCTCGTCGAGCAGGGCGTCGAGGCCACCACCGGTGCCGCAATCGGCATAGCCGATCAGTACAGGACGCTCCGCGAGCGGATCGAGTTCCTCGAGCAACGCGCGTAGAGACGGCACGATGTGGCTGGGGCGATTGTGCAGGTTCGCTGGCAGGTAGCGGACGTCGACATGGTCGGTGAAACCGCTTGCCTTCAGTACCGTACGCAGCTCCGAGACGAGTGCACCGCAGGCGAGAACGAGGGGCCGGGGCATGACAGAGGTATCAGACGGACGGGCCAGCCGGCTCGGCGCGACCGCGGCGGGCTGACACGAGATGCTTGGCAGTCTCGGAGGCGACGGCGGCGTCGCGGCAATAGGCATCGGCACCGATGGCCTGGCCGAACTCCTCGTTCAGCGGGGCCCCGCCGACCAGCACGATGTACTTGTCGCGCAGGCCACGCTCTTGGAGCGTGTCGATGACCACCTTCATGTACGGCATGGTGGTGGTGAGCAAGGCCGACATGCCCAAGATGTCGGGCTGGTGCTCTTCGAGCGCTGCAAGGAACTTGTCGGCGTCGGTGTTGATGCCCAGGTCGATGACCTCGAACCCGGCACCTTCCAGCATCATCGCCACGAGGTTCTTGCCGATGTCGTGAATGTCGCCCTTCACCGTGCCGATGACGACCTTGCCGACGGGCTCAGCGCCGGTCTCGGCCAGTAGTGGGCGCAGGATCTCCATGCCGCCCTTCATCGCGTTCGCGGACAGCAGGACTTCGGGCACGAACAAGATGCCGTCACGGAAGTCGATGCCGACGATGCGCATGCCCTCGACGAGTGCATCGTTCAGAACTCGGTCGGGTGTCCAGCCACGGTCGAGCAGCAACATCGTGCCCTCGACGATCTCCGGACCCATTCCGTCGTACAGATCTTCGTGCATCTGTGTGACGAGTTCATCGTCGGGAAGAGATGCCAGATCCAGGTCGTCGCCGTCGCTCATCAGCTGTCCTTTATCTGCCCGTGTGGGCGTGACTCAAGTGGTCATCGTTCGGTCCACGATGTGGAACGAGACCGCATGGTGGAACTCTATCACAGCCGGACGGCGGGGTGCCGCCCAATGTGATGCAGTACTTTAGGCCGTGTGAGCTGCTATCCGGGGTTGACCGATGAATGACGAGTGGCGGGACACGAGCGCGCTCGTTGGCGCATCGTTGAGCGCACTGCGCAACAGCAGCGGCGCACTGCGTGCCGCTGACGCTGCACTCGCTGCCCGACCCACCCACGCATCGAACGCGCGATGGTTCATGCGGGCATTCGTGGCTCGGCGGGCGGCTACGAAGGTCGACGCAGTGGAACTGTTCTGGACCAATCTCGATGTCGCGCGCGATCAGTTCTCCGCCTGCGATGCGACGCTGTCGGTGGTGTTTCGTGATCACCACAGCGTCGAGCCGGTGGCACAGTTGCAGGTGGAGTTGGGTGCTGCCGGTTACGACGGGTTGCGCAGTGCACTCAACGAGAACGTCGAGCCCGGCGCCGAGGCGGTTGCCTCAGAGTTGCTCAGGCCGACAGTGGCCCGAATGCGAGTGTGCGAGAACCGAATGCTGGCCGCTATTCACGCACTGGCCGCTTCCGGCTGAAGCGGTACTCGACCTGTTGGGGGAGCTGACCCGACGCGTTGTCGCTCATCGAGTACGGCAACGTTCTGCTCGTGCCATCGGGAGCGCCGCTCACAATTGGTTGATTGCCGCCAGGTGGTGGGCGTAGGAGGGTGAGGACATCAGCGTTCGGCAGCGGTCGAAGCGGCCGACGGCGTATGCCCAGAAGTCGTCGGCGGGGTTGCCGTTCACGTGCTGCAACACGCCCCACAGGGTCCACAGCAGGTCGCACATCGCCTTGTAGGCAACCATGCGCCCCAGATCGCTGGGGGGTGGCATACCGCCGAAGTACGCGAGCAGCAGCGCCTCGTCCTGCTCGGCTGTGAAGAGGCCTTCCACCGAGAGGTCGCCGAGGTCCCACATCGGGTCGTTGTTGCCTGCGTACTCGTAGTCGATGATCACCATGTGCTCGCCGGTGTCGAGGAAGTTCTCGCACAGGGGGTCGCAATGGCTGGGAACAAGTGGCCGGGGAGCGGCCTGCAGCGCGCGCCGCGTGGCGATGGCGGCGACCTCGGCCTGGTCGTAGCCAACTGGAAGCGTGGCGCCCTTCTCCGCGAGCAGGCGCTTGTAGTCGTCGATCATTTCGAACAGCGAGAAGTTCGTTGAGAACGGCTGCGCTGCCGTATGCAGCCGATGCAACGCGACACCCGCCCGCGCGACGGAGCCCAGGTCGCGGAATCGTTCTGCGCTCATCGTTGCGGCGCCGTCGACGTAGCGGGTGACCATCAGCCCGTCGGTGGCATCGAAGAACAGGATCTCTGCATTGACGCCCGCTGCAGCAGCGGAGCGGGCAGCGACCTCCTCCGCAACACGGTCGATGTACTCACCGGTGCCGGCACCTGGAACTCGCAGTACCAACCGCTCGGCACTCGACGTGACCAGGTAGTTGACGTTGGTCAGCCCGGCGAGTCGTGTCACCGAGGACGGATCGACTCCGGCCAAGAACGGCACACGAGCAAGAGCGACTGCGAGATCAGTCATATCCCTGAAGCTCAGATCTGTTCAACCGTGACACCGCGATGCCCGTCGAGCAGGCGTCGGAG
Source organism: Ilumatobacteraceae bacterium (assembly GCA_035432905.1). Taxonomy (GTDB): domain Bacteria; phylum Actinomycetota; class Acidimicrobiia; order Acidimicrobiales; family Ilumatobacteraceae; genus UBA668. Next base: position 21,875 of record DAORTY010000020.1, read on the forward strand.
GTCATCTGGGTTGCTGGTGAGAACAGTGGAGGGCAGACGGTGAAGTGCCTCTGCCGCGACCAGTGCGTCAATCGTGGAGTTGGTATTTGCTGCGGCCAGCAGCCCGCCGGCCGCCCGCGCTGTGGGCTCGTCTAATGGCCGAGGGGGAGCGAACTGGCCGAGCAAGAGGTTTACCGCTGCGTCTCGAAGTTCGTGGCCACGAACCGTTTCGGCGAGGACGACCATCGGCACGGCCACCTCGTCGCCTCGTCGTTGCGCATCCGCAACCAGGCCTCGTACGCGGGAGTTGCCGCGAGCTAAGCCAATTACGGCTCCAGCGTCGAGAACAACCGTTGCCTGATCTGCTCGTACCATTCTTCGCCCTCCTTGGTTTGCTCTTCGGTCAGTGGGCCGTACATGACATCGAGCTGACGAAGCAGTTCCTCGATAGGGTCGATGCGGAGTTTGTGGCGCAACGCCTCGACAACAAAGGCCGACACCTCGCCGGGAGCCACCCGCTGCTTCAGCTCAGCGAGAGTTTCCGCGTCGACGGTCACGGTGAGTCGAGTCATGGTCACGGCGGGAACATACCAGAGGTAATACTCCCCGGTTTCCCCGTCTCATGACTTCAGGCGGAGGTTGTCGGGGTCGTACAGGGGGCGGTCGTGGTGCTTGGCGGGGATGGGTTCGCCGTAGACCTCGATGATGAAGCCCTCTCGTTCTGCCAGCGCGGTGGGCAGGTAGCCGTAGACGATCGGCTTGCCGACGGTGTGGCCGAAGTTGGCGCTGGTGGTGAAGCCGACGACCTCGCCGTCAGCGATGATCGCCTCGCCGCTGACCGGGTACGCCATGGCCTCCAGCGTGAACGTGCACAGCTGGCGGGTGATGCCCGCCTCGCGTTGCGCCACGAGCGCGTCGCGCCCGAGGAAGTCACCCTTGTTCAGGTTCACCCTCCAGCTGAGGCCTGCCTCCCACGGAGTGGTGTCGGGCGTGACGTCGGTGCTCCAGTAGACGTAGCCCTTCTCCATGCGCATGGTGTCGATGGTGCGATAGCCGACATCGACGATTCCAAATGGCTGCCCGGCCTCGTGCAGCAGTTCGTAGACGTGCGCCGCGTACTCGGTGGGGATGTGCAGTTCCCAGCCGAGCTCGCCGACGTAGCCGATGCGAACGGCGAGGACCGGGGCGGATCCAATGGTGATCTCGCGGGCCGTGCCGTAGCGGAACGCAACATTGCTGATGTCGTCCTCGCAGACGGATTGCAGCACCTCACGGCTCTTCGGGCCCACGATGTTGACCACCGCTCTCGCTGAGGTGAGGTCGCGGATCACGACGGATCCGTCGTCGGGGCTGTTGCTGCGAACCCAGCCCATGTCGTGCGCGCCGAACGCCGAACCGGTCACGACGTAGAAACTGTCGGGAGCGGTGCGGGTCATCGTGAGGTCGCACTCGATACCACCGCGTTCGTTGCACAGCTGCGTGTAGATCACGGTGCCCACCGGCTTGTCCATGTCGGCAACACTGAGCCACTGCACTGCCGCCAGGGCGCCGTGGCCCGTGATCTCGAACTTCGCAAAGCTGGTCTGGTCGATGAGGCCGACGCATTCACGCACTGCCAGATGAGCGGAGCGGACGTGCGGCCACCAGTTCGGTTCGGTGAACGAGGGCTTGTCGACGGGTTCCACACCCTCGGGTGCGAACCAGTTGGGGCGTTCCCATCCACCCCGTGATCCGAATACCGCGCCGTGGGCGGTGAGGATGTGTTGCAGCGGGCTGCGTCGAATACCGCGAGCCGTCACCTTTTCGCTGCCGGGCGCCGCCAGCTTGTAGTGGTGCGCGTAGAGCTCGACCATACGGGTGTCCATGAAGTGGCGTGTGGTGTGGTGGAAGGAGAAGCGGCGCACGTCCAGCGGCCACAGGTCCAGACTTGGCCGGCCCTCCAACATCCACTCCGCCATCATCTTTCCGGCGCCACCACCGGCAGCGATGCCGTAGAGGAAACCGGTGGCCACGAAGTAGTTGTCCAGTTCGGGCACGCGACCCATGACGAAGTCGGCATCCGACGAGTAGGGGATGGGACCGTTGAGCAGCGTGCGGATGCCAGCTGATTCGAGGCACGGTGTTCGCTTGGCGCCGAGCTCGGCGAGCTGTGCGAAACGGTCGTAGTTGGGCTCGAAGAGCTGCCGCTGAAATGGTGTCGGAATGCCGCCGTCATCGCCCTGGCCGGTGCCGAAGGCGATGGTGTCGGGCTCGTAGCCACCGATCAGCAGGCCGGGGCCGTCGGGCTTGTAGTACACGAGATGGTCGGGGTCGCGCATCGTCGGCATCTTGCCCAGCTCGACGGGCGTGTAGCCCTCGATCGGGCCGCTGATCAGGTACTGGTGCTCGACTGCGGTCGCGGGGATGCGGACCCCGGCCATGCGACCGACCTCCATGCCCCACATGCCCGCCGCGTTGACCACCATCTCGCACTCGATGTCGCTGCGGGTGCCGTTCGAGTTGACGGTGTGGATGGTGGTGCACTGCCGGCCATCGACCGTGACGGAGGTGACCTTCGTCTGCTCGTGGATCTGGGCGCCGCGCATTCGTGCGCCGCGCGCGATTGCCTGCGTCACCGAGGCGGGGTCGATGTAGCCGTCGGTCGGCAAGAAGGCGGCCGCCAGCACGTCCTGCGTACTCATCAGCGGGAACAGTTCCTGAGCGCGTGCTGTCGAGACGATCTCCATCGGCAAGCCGAAGCTCTTCGCCATCGTCGTCAGCCGCTTCAGCTCGAGCACCCGCTCGGGCGAGCACGCCAGGCGCAGGCTGCCGGTCTCGTGCCAGTCGACTGCCTGGCCGGTCTCGGCTTCCAGGCCGCGATACATCTCGACGGACTGCTCGAGCATGCGCGTGGTGTTGCGTGATGAGCGGAGCTGGCCGACGAGGCCGGCGGCGTGCCATGTAGCGCCGTCGGTGAGCTGGTGTTGCTCGAGCAGGACGACGTCCCGCTCGCCGTACTTCGTCAGCCAATAGGCGATGCTGCAGCCCAGGATGCCGCCGCCGATGATGACGATGCGGGCGCGTTGGGGCAGGGCTGCCGTCGAGGCCACGGTGCTCATGCTCAAGCCTTCACTCGTGCATTGGTGGGGTCGTAGAGGGGTTGTAGAGCAACCTGTGCAGGTACACGTTCGCCGGCCACCTCCAGCTCGTACGAGCCGGCCAGCACCCACTCTGCGGTGACGCCCGCAGGGCGGCGCACGTAGCCGTAGCCGATGGACTTGGCGATCGTGTAGCCGTAGCCACCGCTGGTCAGCCAGCCGACTCGCTCGCCGTCGCGGTAGATGGTTTCGCGGCCGAGCAGGATGGTGGACGCGTGGACGGTGAAGGCTGCGAGCATTTTTCCAACACCGTCCGCCCGCTGTGCTTCGATCGCTTCGCGACCGCGGAACGCGATGCCGCTCTTCATCTTCACGGCCCAGCCGAGGCCGGCCTCGATGGGGGTGTGGTCAGGGCCGATGTCGCTGCCCCACGCCCGATAGCCCTTCTCCAACCGGGTGCTCTCGATGGCGCGGTAGCCGGCGTTCACCAGGCCGTGACCGGACCCAGCAGCCATGAGGGTGTCGTACACCCCGGTGGCCGATTCCACGGGAAGGTGCAGCTCCCAGCCGAGCTCACCCATGTACGTGATTCGCAGCGCACGTGTTGCGCACCCGCCGATTCCAATGGTCTGGAAGGTGCCGAACGGGAAGGCCTCGTGCGACAGATCGGCCGGAGTAGTCGATTGCAGAATCGTCCGTGATTCCGGCCCCATCAGCGTGAGCACCGAGTAGCTCGAGGTGATGTCGAACAGTTGCGCATCGAGACTGTCGGGAATGTTGCGTTGAATCCAGTCGAAGTCGTGGGTCGCGAAGCCGGTTCCGGTGACGATGTAGAACTCGGCTTCTCCCACGTGTGCAACAGTGAGGTCGGCTTCGATGCCGCCGTGGTCGTTCAGCATCTGTGTGTAGGTGAGAGAGCCGACGGGACGGCGCACGTTGTTGGCGCAGATCCAGTCGAGAGCGGTGAGGGCATCAGGTCCCTTCAGCGCGAACTTTGCGAACGAGGTCTGGTCGATGAGGACGGCTGCCTCGCGGCAGGCCCGATGTTCGCGTCCGACCGCGTCGAACCAGTTCTGCCGCTCGTACGTGTATTCATCACGTGGAGATTCGCCAACGGACGGATCGGCAAACCAGTTGGGCCGTTCCCAGCCGAGCTTCTCGCCGAAGCATGCGCCCTGCGCCAGCAGGCGGTCGTACAGCGGCGAGGTTCGGGCGGGCCGGCCGCTGCTGTGTTCTTCGAACGGCCAGGCCATCGTGTAGTGCTTGCTGTACGCCTCCAGCGTGCGGGTACGCACCCAGTCTGTGTCGGCGTGGGGCCTGCCGAAGCGACGCAGGTCCACCACCCAGAGGTCGTACGGGGGAGAGCCGTCGTGTACCCATTCGGCCAGCGCCTGACCGGCACCGCCGCCGGCTGCAATGCCGAACGCGTTGAAGCCGGCCCCGACGTAGAAGTTGCGGAGCTCCGGTGCCTCGCCGAGGATGAAGTTGCCGTCCGGAGTGAAGCTCTCGGGACCGTTGATCAGGGTGCGGATGCCGGTGTCGGCCAGTTGCGGTACACGGCCGATTGCCAGCTCCATGATGGGCGCGAAGTGGTCGAAGTCGCTCTCGAGGAGTTGGAACTCGAAGGGCTTCGGGATGCCGTTGACCGCCCACGGAATCGGGTTCGGCTCGTACCCGCCCATCACCAAGCCGCCGACCTCCTCCTTGTAGTACGTCAGCCGGTCCGGGTCGCGCAGCGTGGGTAGATCGCGTGGAACCTCCGGCGTGAACTGTTCGGTGATGACGTACTGGTGCTCCACCGACACCAGGGGCACGTTCACCCCGACGGTTGCTGACAGCGCTCGGGTCCACTGACCGCCGCAGACCACGACCTTCTCGCATTCGATGCGGCTCTGGCTGCCGTCGGGCGACACGGTGACGACCGCCTTGACGATGCCCGCCACGACCTCGATACGAAGCACCTCGGTGTCTTCACAGATGGTCGCGCCGTGCATGCGGGCGCCGCGGGCGAGTGCCATGGTGATGTCGCTGGGGTTGGCCTGTCCGTCGGTGGGCAGGAATGCGGCACCCACGACATCGTCGACCTCCATCAGCGGCCACAGCGACTGCGCTTCCTTCGGCGTCAGCAGGTGCATCTCGAGCCCGAAGCTCTTCGCTGTCGTGGCCTGGCGCTTGACCTCGGTCCACCGCTCTTGGTTGCACGCCAGCCGCAAGCCGCCGTTCATCTTCCAGCCCGTGGCCTGGCCGGTCTCGGCCTCCAACGTCGTGTACAGCTCGACGGAGTTGCCCAGAAGCTGGGTGATGTTGGCGCTGGTACGCAACTGGCCCACGAGCCCCGCTGCATGAAAGGTGCTGCCGGAGGTGAGCTTGTGCTTCTCCAACAGCACCGTGTCGGTCCAGCCCAGTTTGGCGAGATGGTACGCCGTGGAGCAACCGACGATGCCACCACCGATCACGACGGTGCGGGCGCAGGATGGAATCTTGCTGGCGTGATCTGGCATCCGCCGATTGTGGCAGACATGACAAGGCGCCGGCTCGAAGGCCGGCGCCTCATCTCAATTCGGTCGTCGAAGAGGCCCCAGCGAGGGGGCCCGTCGATCAGGCGAACCAGGCCTTCCACACCGGCTCGTTGGCGGCAATCCACGCCTTGGCCACATCGGCGGCCGGCTTCTGATCGATCTCGACCTGGGGCAGCAGTTCGAGCTGCTGATCGTTGGTGATCGTGAGCTTCTGGACCATTGCCCACACCTTCGCATTCTTGGCCTGCAACTTCGCGCTCGCCAGCTTCTTCAGCGGGTCGGCGGGGTAGCCGCAAGCGGCCTTTGCCGTGTCATCGGCACATCCGGCGGTGTACTCCGGCAGCTGCACCTGGACGAGGTGGTACTTACCGGCTGCGGCTGTCGGGGTCCACCAGTACATCAGGATCGGCTTCTTGGCGGCAACAGCAGAGTCGAGCTCGGCCACGGTTGCCGCTTCGCTCCCGGAGAACACGACATCGAACGGCAGGCCCAGGTTGGCGACCAGCGGCGCATCGAGCTGTGAGTAGGACGGATCCGTTCCCAGGAAGCGACCCTTGTCGCCTGTTGCGGCGGTTGCGAAGAGTTGCGCGACGGCCGGGTCCTTGAGACCCTCCCACGTTGCGACCGTGGGGTGTTCGGTCACGACGTAGTCCGGCACGAACCAACCGATCTGGCCGGTGGTGCCAAGCGGCCCCATGTCGACGACCGAGCCGTCATCGATGAAAGCCTGCTCGTCGGCGACGACGCCGGACGGCCACAGTTCGGACACGAAGTCGACGCTGCCGTCGGAGAGGCCCGTGAACATGGAGTTCTCGTCGATGTCGACGATCTCGGCAGGCACGCACAGCTGTGATTCGATCAGCTGTTTGGTGATCTCGGCCTCGATCGCTGATGCGGTCCATGCGTTGCGCACGATGGTGATGGCATCGCCCTTGAGCTCGCCGCAGGAACTGGCAGCGTCACCCGACTTGGTGTCACTATCGCTACCGCACGCGACGAGCGATGAGGCGGCGATGGCGATCGCCGCGGTGACCTTGAGTGCCTTAAATTTCATGTGCTCCCCCAAATGATCGTCCCGGCCGACAGCCGAGACTTCTGAGGCTAGCTCACGGCGTGTTACGAGGGCGGTGGTGGGGAGAACTGACGTGACCCCGTGCCGCAACGTCAGCGACGGGCGAGCGAACGACTACTATCGCCGTCGATATTGAACCGAGCTGGGGGCACAGTGTGAGTACGACCGCGGATGTGGCCCTAGAGGTTCGAAATGTCTGGAAGGTGTTCGGCGCGAAGCACGATGCTGCCCTGGCGCTGTCGCAGCAGGGTGCGAGTCGCAGTGACGTGCTGGCGCAGACGGGCTGCACCATCGGCGTTCGCGACATCAGTTTTACCGTCGCTCGGGGCGAGACCTTCGTGGTGATGGGCCTGTCGGGTAGCGGCAAGAGCACGCTGGTGCGTTGCCTTTCGCGATTGGTCGAGCCATCCGCCGGCGAGGTGTTGGTCGACGGCGACGACCTGCTGAAAATGTCACCCAACAACCTGCGCGACATGCGACGAACGAAGATGTCGATGGTCTTTCAACATTTCGGCCTCTTCCCGCACAAGCGCGTCATCGACAATGTGGCCTACGGGCTCGAGGTGCAGCGCAAGCCGAAGGCTGAACGTCGCGAACGAGCGATGGAGGTGTTGCGCAAGGTTGGACTGGCCGACTGGGCAATGCACTTTCCCCAGCAGTTGTCCGGGGGAATGCAGCAACGGGTGGGCCTTGCGAGGGCGTTGGCGCTCGACCCCGACATCTTGTTCTTCGATGAGCCGTTCTCTGCCCTCGACCCATTGATCCGCCGGGACATGCAGGATGAGTTGCTGCGTTTGCAGAAGGAGGAGCAGCGCACGATCATCTTCATCACGCATGACTTTGCCGAGGCGATCCGGCTCGGTGATCGCATCGCCATCATGAAGGACGGCGAGTTCGATCAGATCGGGACCGCCGAAGAACTGGTCTTGAACCCGGCCACCGACTACGTGCGCGAGTTCGTCACCGACATTCCGCGCGAGCGCGTACTGACCGCTGCAGCGGTGGCTCACGGAATGTCGACAGGGTCGGGTCGGACCGTGTCGAGCCGCGCCAAGGTCTCAGAGCTACTGCCAATGCTGCTCCACTCCGATGTTCCCATCGACGTGTTGGACGATGATGGTAGGGCTATCGGCTACGTCGATCGACGACAGGTGGCAGAGATGCTGGGCGAGCTGCGACAGTGAGTGATGGCGTGGAGTCGCCGACGTCCGATCCGTGGTTTCGTCGGCCTGGGTGGGTGGTGGCTGGAATTGTCGCGATCGTGTTGTTGGTGGCGCAACTCGTGTTGCGCGGCACGACCTACTTCCCGAAAGGCTGGGACCTCGACCTCGCGAAGCCGGTGAATCAGTTCCACTCCTGGGTGGGTCGTAATCGCAAGTCGAACTTCGTCATCTCACAGATCCTGCGACCGATCGGTGACTTCGTCGTGTGGTTGTACGACCGGCTGCTCGACGTCCTGCTTCCGCTGCCATGGTTCTGGCTCGGACTCATGGTCTTCCTGGTCATCGTCCGTTCTGGCCGCTACGTGTATGCGGTACTCGCTGGAAGTGCCCTGCTCTACCTCGAGTTTGCCGGACTCCACGTGCAAGGCACCCAGACCATCGCCCTGATGCTGATCTGCGTGTTCCTGTGTGTCGTCATCGGCGCCCCGCTCGGCATCTGGGCGGGTCTACACCCGCGGGCGGACAAAGTGATGCGCCCCGTACTCGATGGGCTGCAGAGCCTTCCGACGTCGTTGTACATGGTGACGGCACTGATGTTCTTCGGAATTCGTCAGACGCCTGCTGCTGTCGCCACGGTGCTGTTCGGCATCCCGCCGATGATTCGCATCGTGTCGGTCGGCATCCGCCAGGTTCCGCAGGCATCTGTCGAAGCGGGTCGGGTTTTTGGCTCCAGCCAGTGGCAGATGCTCTGGAAGGTGCAGGCGCCACAGGCCGTCAAATCGTTCGTCATCGCCGTCAACCAGACGATCCTGATCTGCCTCAGCATGGCGGTCATCGGTGGCCTCATCGGGGCCGGCGGGCTCGGCGGCGAGATCATCCAGACGTTGAAGTTGCGCAGCCCCGGTCGCGGGATGCTCATCGGACTCGGAATCTTCGCGATTGCGTTCGCGTTCGACCGCGTGAGCCGGTCGCTGATCGAGACCGGGCGACAGTCATCGATCTCCTCGCGTACCTATTGGCTCGGCGTGGTGGGTGCATTGGTGGTGACGTACTTCGGTGGTCGCGCCATTGATTCGGGGAAGGTGCCGTGGACGTTCGGCACGGGGATCTCCCGGCCGGTCGATGATGCCGTGGACTGGATGCAGCAGCACTGGGGCTCGTCGTTGAGAGTTTTTTCCGACTTCGTCGTTCGTCACGGGGTCGTCGACTTCCGGGAACTCTTGGGTGAATCAATTGCGTGGCCTGTCTTGATCGGCGGGGTCGCTGCCGTCGCCTGGAGACTGCGTGGACCGCTCTTCGCGCTGTTCTGCGCGGTCGGCCTGATGTTGATCGGGCTGCTGGGCATGTGGCAGCCGGCGCTCACCACGCTGGTGCAGATCGTCCTCGCGGTCGGGGTCGGGATGCTCATCGCCTTGCCGTTGGGTGTGTTCATCGGTCGCCGCCCACGCATCGAGGCGGTCGTGGAGCCGTTGCTCGATGCGTTGCAGACAGTTCCGAGCATCGTGTACGCCATCCCGTTCGTGAAGCTGTTCGGCATCGAGTTCGTCCCAGCTATTCTGGCAACCATGTTCTACGCGGTGCCCGCCGGGTTGCGACTGGCGGCGCTCGCGGTGAAGGACGTGCCGGCCGAAACGCTGGAGGCATCGACCACGTTCGGTGCCACGAATCGCCAGCGGCTGTGGAAGATACATTTGCCGTTGGCGATGCGGGGCATGGTTCTCGCTGTCAACCAGCTCATCATGCTGTCGATCTCGATGGCGATCGTTGCTGGACAGGTGGGTGAGAATGGCCTTGGCTTCGAGTCCGTACAGGGCCTCGTCAAGCCCGATCTGGGGGTCGGCGCCGAGGCGGGTGTGGCCCTGCTGGTCATGGCGATCATTCTCGACCGCATGACCGAGGGTGTCGCCAACCAGTTCGACAACGCCTCGACGGCAGTGGCTGCACACTGAAGTGAACACCGAACTCGACATTCGCCGACAACTCGCAGCGGCCTTTCGTTGGACCGCTCGTCTCGACCTCCACGAGGCCACAGCCAACCACTTCAGTGCCGCAGTGTCGGATGATGGCAGCCAGTTCCTGCTGAACCCGCGTGGTCGGCATTTCTCTCGCGTGCGTGCGAGCGATCTGCTGATGCTCGATGCCACCTCCGCTGGGCGCGAGGGAGTCAGCCCGGCTGCCGACCCAACGGCGTGGTACCTCCATGCACACCTCCATCAGTCGGTGCCTCGTGCCCGGGTGATCCTTCACACGCACATGCCGTACACGACGACGCTGACCTGCCTGCGCGACTTCGAGTTCCTGCCGCTCGACCAGAATGCGTGTCGTTTCTACGGGCGAATCGCGTACGACCGCAACTACTCGGGAATGGCCCTCGACGACACCGAGGGTGCTCGTGTGGCGCGCCTGCTCGGTGATGACAAGAGCGTGCTGTTCCTCGGCAATCACGGTGTGCTGGTCGTTGGTGCCTCGCTCGCCGAGGCCTTCGACGAGCTGTACTACCTGGAGAAGGCGGCACAGCTGCAGGTACTGGCGCTGTCCACCGGGCACCCGATCCAGTTGGTTCCGCATGAAACAGCGGTGCTCGCCTGCAAGCAGTGGCAGGATTACCCGCAGGCGGCCGAGCTTCACTTTGCCGAGTTGATGGCCATCCTCGACGCGGAAGGGTCGGACTACGCGTCGTGACCCACCTCGTTGCGGCGTCGGTCGTCGATGCGTCGGTCGAGTTGTTGTGGGCCGATGGCCGCACCAGTTCGCTGTTGTCGATGTGGCTGCGCGACAACGCTCCGGACCTGTTGCACACGTCGACACAACATCGCGTCGTGGAAACCTCCACGATTCCCACAGACGTACACCCGTCGAGCTGCACCGTCGTCGACGGTGCGCTGCACATCACATGGGAACATGACGGCCACCAGTCGGTGTACCCGACGGAGTGGCTGCGGGAGAACGACTACTCCAACGGTGCCAGGTACGAGGTTGCTCCTCCGGCGCTCTGGGACGGCTCGTGCAGCGACGACATTCCGAGTGCCCGCTGGCCCGACCTGCTGGCCAGCGACGAACTGCGTGTCGACTTCCTGCGGGGATTCTGCGCGTACGGGATTGGCCTGTTGACCGATGTCTCGACCGAGCCCGGCAGTGTGCTGGGGGTTGCTGACGAACTGGGTGTCGTGCGACCGACAAGCTGGGGCACGGTGTTCGACGTTGTCTCGATGGTCGATGCCAACTCGGTCGCGTACACCAATCTGCCACTGGTCGTGCACACCGACGAGGCGTATCGGGACCCTGCACCCACCGTGCAACTGCAGCACTTCTTGCGCAACGACACCAGCGGCGGGGCAGCAACGCTCACCGACGGTTTCAAGGTTGCGGCAGATCTGCGCCGCGACGAACCGGAGATGTTTCGCCTCCTGGCTGGGCACACGCTGCGTTTTCACTTCTCCGATGCGACTACTGAACTCGCCGCCACTGGGTCGGTCATCAGCCTCGACCCAGAGGGCAACGTGACTGCCATCCGCTACTCGAATCATTCCGTCCTCCCATTTCGCCTGCCGTCCACTGTGATGGCGTCGTACTACGAGGCGTACCGAGCCTTCGGGCGCATGCGCGAGAGCGAGCAGTACCAAGTGCGGTTGAACATGCCTGCGGGTTCGTTGTACATCGTGGACAACCGACGAGTGATGCACGGCCGCTCCGGCTTCTCCAGCGGTGGAGCGCGCCACCTGCAGAGTTGCTACATCGAACGCGACGAGCTGACCAGCAGGCTCGCGATGCTCGAGCGTCGACAGTCCTGACGCAGCTCGTACATCTCGTGGGTCAGCGGGTCGTACGCGCCTGCGCAACAGCGACGATGACCATTGCGCCGACAAATGGTGCACCGATCATGACCATCAGTCCGCCACCGATGTTGGCGCCGATCACCGGTGCGGTGACGATGTGGTAGGTCAGGCCGACGAATGCCGAGGCACTGGCGAGCGGTACGAACACTCCGGGCCGCACCCACCTGGAGCTCGAAGGGCAGCGCAGCGCGACCGTCGCCGCAGCGACGACGACGGCGAGTGACGTAATCCCGACCACCGTGCGAGCCGTCGGTGACCACCCCAGCGGCCGATACATGTAGTCCGCGTCGATGGTGTCGACCTTGCTCGTCGACACCATTCGGGCGATCCATGCAGCCAAGGGGGCACACGCAATCAGCCCTGCGATCACGGCGGGCGCGACAAGCGTCCTGCAGCGTCGATTGGTCATGTGGCTGAGGGTATCGCGGGGCTCGTCACGGCTTGCGGTAGAACTCGGTCGTCTCCGGTGGCAGGGGAGTGTTGCCCAGGATCAGGTCCGCGGCCTTCTCGGCCATCATCATCACCGGCGCGTAGATGTTGCCGTTGGTCACGAAGCGCATGGCGCTGGCGTCGCAGACGCGCACACCCTCGATGCCCCACACCTTCATCGTCAGCGGATCGACCACGCTGTCGTCGTCCTCGGCGCCCATGCGGCAGGTGCAACTGGGGTGCAGCGCGGTCTCGCCGTCCTTCTTCACCCACTCGAGGATCTGCTCGTCGGTCTCCACCTCCGGGCCGGGGGAGGTTTCGCCGCCGTTGTACTGATCCATCGCCGGCTGCCGAAGGAGGGTGCGGGCGGTGCGAATCGCTTCCACCCACTCACGACGGTCCTGCTCGGTGGAGAGGTAGTTGAAGCGCAGCGCCGGCTTGACCTTGGGGTCGGTGGAGACGATCTTCACCGACCCCTGCGAGTTCGAGTACATCGGCCCGACGTGCACCTGATAGCCGTGGCCGCCAGCGGGAGCGGTGCCGTCGTAACGAACGGCGATGGGTAGGAAGTGGAACATCAGGTTCGGATACTTCACGTCATCGTTGCTCCGAGCGAAGCCGCCGGACTCGAAGTGGTTGCTGGCACCGGGACCCTTTCGGAACAGCCACTGCAGGCCGATGAAGGGCCGCCGCCAGAATTGCAGACTGGGTTGCAGCGAGACAGGTTGCGTGCACGAGTGCTGGACGTAGACCTCGAGGTGGTCTTGCATGTGCTCGCCGACGGCTGGCAGGTCGTGGACCACCGGGATGCCCAACTTGGTGAGTTCCTCGGCATTGCCGACTCCACTGAGCTGCAACAGTTGCGGCGTGTTGAAGGCGCCGCCGCACAGCACCACCTCCGTTGCGTGTGCGACGCGGCGCTTGCCGCGCACGGTGTATTCGACACCGGTCGCGCGCGTGCCGTCGAACAGCACCCTGTTGACCATGGCCCTGGTCGTGACCTTCAGGTTGGGACGCTTCATCACCGGATGCAGGTAGGCGCGGGACGCACTGAGTCGGCGGCCTCTGCGTACATTGCGATCGAAACGCGCGAAGCCCTCTTGGCGGAAACCATTGACATCGGTGGTGCGTGGGTAGCCGGCCTGCTCGGTGGCGGAAAGAAATGACTCGATCAACGGGTTCTGCGACGGGCCACGCTCGAGTTCCAGCGGGCCCTCGGTGCCGCGCCATTCGTCGCCGCCTGCGAGGCAGTTCTCCATCTTCTTGAAGTAGGGCAGGCAGTGCGCGTAGTCCCAGGTCTCCATGCCCTTCTCTGCAGCCCAGCGTTCGTAGTCCAGAGGGTTGCCGCGCTGGAAGATCATTCCGTTGATGCTGCTACTGCCGCCCAGCACCTTCCCGCGAGCGTGATAGATACGACGGCCGTTCATGTACGGCTCGGGTTCGCTCTCGTACTTCCAGTCGTAGAAGCGGCTGCCGATGGGGAACATCAGCGCCGCGGGCATGTGGATGAAGACATCCCACTTGTAGTCGGGGCGACCGGCCTCGAGCACGAGGACGTTGTGTTTCGGGTCGGCACTGAGCCGGTTGGCCAAGGCCGAACCGGCAGAGCCGCCACCAACGATGATGTAGTCGTAATGATCCACGTGCAGTTGCCTCTTCAATCCTGTGGTGGTCAATCGATTCGAATCTTGAGTGCCGCTGCCTTGACGATCTCGCCGATGGCAGCAGTCCCGCGCTCGCCCGGGAAGCGCGACGCAGGACCGTACACGTGCAGTGCAGCAACCACTCGGCCGTCTGCAGTGCGCAGTGGTGCTGCCACTGAGTTGAGACCGGTGGCGAACTCCTCGAGTGCCCAGGCGTAGCCGTCCTTGCGCACGAGTTGTAGCCGTTGCAGAAGTTGCTCGCCGTCGATGATGGTGTGCGGTGTGAGCGAGGTCAGTTCCCCGGACGCAACGCGTTGTGCCGCCGTGTCGTCGGCTGCGAGCACAACGAGCCCGGACGGCACGGCGTACATGGGGATGTGCTGGCCCGTCCAATCTCGTACCTGCAATTCACTGTCCGGCGTCAACTGGTCGAGATACAGCATGTTGTCACCGTCTGGGATGGAGACTCCTGCGGCCTCGCCCGTGAGCCGTGAGAGCTCGGCGAGATGTGGGCGAACCAATGAGATCAGTGAACGGCCGGGCCGGGCAGCTGCCGCCAGTTCGATCATCGTCCAGCCGACCCGGTATTCGCCGCCGGCGGAAACCTGCTCGACTGCACCGAGATCTTCCAGCGTGGACAGCAGCCGTGAGACCGTGCTTTTGGGGAGCCCGATGCGATCGGCGATCTCGGTGACCCCTGCCGGGCCGGAAGCGAGCGAGTGCAGCACGCTGAAGGCACGCTCGATGGACTGAACAGTTGCCATCAGGCTGCCGGGAAGGCGCCCAGCATCCGCGCTGCGGACAGCGTGTTTTCGAGCAGGCACGCAATCGTCATCGGCCCGGTGCCTCGTGGCATCGGTGTGATGGCGCCGGCAATGGCTTGCACTGCATCGAAGTCCACGTCGCCGACGATTCCCGCCTCCGTGCGAGACACACCGACATCGACGACTGCTGCGCCCGGCTTCACATGTGCAGCGGTGACCATGCGGGCCTGGCCGGCACAGGCCACGATGATGTCGGCGGCCCGACAGATCTCGATCATGTCTGCGGAACTCGTACGCGAGTGCGCGAGCGTGACAGTGGCATCGACGCCCTTGCGGCCCAACAACAGCACCTGGGGCAGGCCGGTGAGCGTGCTGCGGCCGATGACGACGGCGCGCGTGCCAGAGGTGGCTACGCCATAGCGCTCGAGTAGGCGCATGACGCCCAACGGGGTGCAGCCGACGTGACCGGGCAGCCCACGAACCAGGCGACCCATCGAGCGTTCGGTGAGACCGTCGACGTCCTTCTCGGGTGGGATCAGTGCCAGGACGGGCTCAGGGTCGAGACCGGCAGGCAGTGGCAGTTGGCACAGGATGCCATGAACCGCAGGGTCGGCGACAAGAGCGGAAACGGCGTCTTCGACCTGTGCCTGGGTTGCGTCGCTGGGCAGCCCGACGTGCTGGGAGATCATGCCCGCCTCGCCCGCCAACTTGCGCTTGCTGGCCACGTACAGCTGGCTGGGTTTGTCGTCACCGACGAGTACCGTCGCCAGGCAGACCGGGGGAGAGCCGGCGGCCTCGATGGTTGCGCGCAGCGAGGCGATGATCTCGCCACGCAACCGAATGCCATCCATCAAGATGGCACCGCCGGGCGTGCGTTCGAAGTCCGCGGACTCGACCATCAGGACAACCCGACAATCTCGCCATGCTCGTCGAAGTCGATTCTGCTGGCGGCGGGTGCGGAGCCGAGTCCGGGCATGGTGGTCATGTCGCCACAGATCAGGTAGATGAATCCCGCGCCAACGCTGGCACGTACCTCGCGGACGTTGACGGTGTGGCCGGTGGGGGCCCCCTTCAACGATGCGTCAGCACTGATCGAGAGGTGAGTCTTGGCGATGCAGACCGGCAGATTGCCGAAGCCGTTCTTCTCGTAGCGGGCCAGCTGGGTGTTGGCGGCGGCAGAGTAGGTGACGTTGGCCGCGCCATAGATCTTGGTGGCCACCTTCTCGATCTTGGTCTTCAGTGAGTCCTCGAGCTCATAGGCGAACTGGAAGTTGCTGGGCTCGTCGCATGCCTCGACGACTGCACGGGCCAGATCGGTTGCGCCCTTGCCGCCATCGCTGAAGTGGGTGCACACCGCAACGCGGGCGCCAACGCTTTCGGCGATCTCACGGATGGCCTGGTGTTCGCTGTCGAAGTCACCGGGGAAGGCGTTGATCGCGACGACGGGGGAGACCCCGTGCACCTTGACGTTCT
>DAORTY010000021.1:0-37820 GCA_035432905.1 Ilumatobacteraceae bacterium
TGACCGAGTCGATTCGAGACCCACACGCTCGGCAGGTCGCCGGCTACGGCCTGATGCCGCTCAACTCGTTGAACGATGCGGAGGTTCAATCAGTGGTCGAGTTCATCAAGTCGATGACCGCTCCGTGATGTCGGAGATGGAGCGCGAGTACTCGCCCAGCTCGCGCGTCGGCGGCGATGCGAGCCCGTTCGTGGCCGAGTACCGAGCGGGCAGCCGTGCGGCCAGAGAGCTGCTCGCCGACCGGCTCACAGTGCTCACCGATGGCACGATCGTCGCGACCGAAGTCCCGTCGTTACCGCTGCTGGTCTTCATACATGGCGGCTACTGGCAGGGGCTGAGCGCATCAGAATCGCTGTCGTTGGCACCGCCGGCGTTGGCGCAGGGTTGGTCGTATGTCGCGATCGAATACACCATCGCGCCCACCGGCAACATCCCGCAGATGATTCGTGAGTGTGAGGCGGCTCTGGCCTCGTTGGCGGGCGTCGTCTCGCCGTCGACGGTCGTGCTCGTGGGCCACTCGGCCGGAGCTCATCTGGCGGCGATGGTCTCGCTGGTCTCTTCGTCGCCTCTTCGCATCGACCGCACCGTGCTGCTCAGCGGGGTGTTCGACCTGCGGCCTCTGCTGCAGACCACCGTCAACGACCCCCTCGAGATGGACGAAGCCACGGCCGTTGCGCTGAGCCCGCAGCTATTGCCGGTGGCGGCCCGTCACGACGTCGTGGTGGCATGGGGCGACAACGAGACCGACGCGTTCAAGATGCAGAGCCAGTCGTACGCCGCGCATCTGTCCGCGAGCGGGTTGCCGGTCACTTCGTTCGAGTGCGCCGACCGCAACCACTTCGATATTGTCGGTGATGTGACCGACCTGCGCACAGAGCTGGGTCGCCTCGCTCTGGGAGGACTGTGATGGCAGCAACACATACGGCTGATGTGGTTGTGGTGGGCGCCGGGTCTGCTGGGTGCGTTGTCGCCGGTCGCCTCGCCGAGCAGGGCCGCGACGTGTTGCTGCTGGAGGCCGGCCCCGACTACGGCCCATCGGACTCGGGCCGGTGGCCCGCCGAACTGCTGAGCGCCCGCATGCTCGCGACCAGCCACGACTGGGGTTACGCGTCCGGTCGATGGGTGTTCGAACGTGCCCGCGTGATGGGCGGTTGCAGCAGCCACAACGGTGCCATCGCGGCCGTTGGCCACCGAGCCGACTACGACGGCTGGGGGTTGCCAGGCTGGACCGGCGCCGACGTTGCGCCGTTGTTCAGGACCGTGCTCGAACGGATGCGAGTGCGCGCCTACGGACGCGACGAGGCCGGGCCGTTCCACGCTCGCTGCATGGACGCCGCGCAGGACATCGGGTGGCCGATCGCGAGCGACCTCTGCGATCTCGACGCCGGTCCCGCGTTCGGGATGGAGACGGTCAACGTGGTGGGCGACACGCGCTGGAACGCAGCCTTCGCATACCTCGACCACGTGCGCGGCGGCACGCTGCGCGTCCTCGACGGGGTAATGGTCGATCGGCTCGTCTCGTGGAGCAGTGGCTCGGTCCTGCTGGCTGCAGTCCGCCAGGGTCAGGCCGTCACCATCGAAGCGGGCACAGTCGTGCTCGCCGGCGGTGCCTATGGCACGCCGCTGTTGCTCGAGCGGTCGGGTATCGGAGCGCCGACCGCGCTCCGTGCGGCTGGTGTCGAACTTCGCGTCGACCTGCCCGGTGTCGGCACCAACCTGCACGACCATTCGATGACCCACGCCGACCGTCGAGTCGGGCCGCAGCTACAGCAATGGCTGGACGAAGCGGCGGCGACGGGCTTCCTGCCCGAGGAGCAAACGCTGGGCAAGTTCGTGTCGTCGGTGTCGCCCGACGGTCTCTACGACACCCACATTTTCCCCGTCTGCGCCAGCGATCAGACCAGCTTTCTGCACGGTCGCGTGCACGTGGAAGTGGCATGCATGACGCCGCGCAGTCGTGGCGAGATCCACATCAGCTCTGCCGACCCCGCCGCACATCCACACATCGATCACGGCTACCTCAACGATGCCGAGGGCCACGACATCGCCGTGCTCCGCGACGGCCTGCTGCTTGCCGAGCAGCTGCTCGATCACCCGCGGCTGGCCGAGGTGTTGGGCGAACGGATCACCGACATGAGTAGCGACCAGGCCATCCGTGACACGGTGGCGCACTATTACCACCCGGTGGGATCGTGTGCGATGGGTACCGGCCCGATGGCCGTGTGCAATGCCGACGGCCGAGTGCACGGGGTCGAGGGTGTTGTCGTCGCCGATGCCAGCCTGATGCCACAGATTCCACGAGGCAACACCAACCTGCCCACCGTCATGGTCGGCGAACAAATCGCCCGGACCCTCTCGTTGATCTAGTCAGCCCAAGCCGGTCGGTCAGTGGATTTCGTAGAGCTGGATGGCGCCGCCGGCGACCGGGCTCAGCTCGATGTCGATCGTGAAGCTGGCACCGGTTCCCTGGACGACGATGGTGCCACTGGCGGCCGCGGTCGGTCGGATCTCGGTGATGCGCAGTTGGCCATGTTGCTCCAGCAACCGCACGGCAGCAGCGCGCTGGCGACTGAATGGCTCGTCGAGCACGACGTTGTCGCTGAACAGACTGGTTGCCGCATCGTCGCTCCAGCTGTTGAGCAGCGCGACCAGTCCGTCAGCCGCTGCAGAGAACTGCGGGCTGAGAGGCGTGGTGATGGTGGGGACGGCACCGTCGTCGAGCAGGGCCTCCAGCATCTGCATCGTCAGGGTGCTCATGTGCGCGTAGGTGCTGTTGCCGAGTGCGACGACGCCCAATCGCTTGCCCTTCAGCCAGCGCATGCTGCTGCCGTACCCGGGCAACCCGCCCGCGTGCGACACGATCGTGCCCAGGTCCGGGTCGATACGCAGGTTGACGCCGAACCCATAGCCGGCCGGGCAGGTCCGACCCGCCACGGTGGTGGTGCCGATGAACGTGTGGATGCGCTGCATCTCGTGGCGTGACGCCATCGACAGGCTGATGTCGGTGGTGTCGTCGTCGAACCAGGCAACCCACTTGGCAAGGTCCGAGACGGTCGTCCACAGGCCGCCCATCGGCGCAATCTCGCCATCGCCGATGGGTGTCGGCCAGTCACGCACGATGTGGCCGTCCTGCCAGCGGTGCGGGCGCGCCCAGTGATCGTGGTCCGGCCGCACCCACGTGGAATCGTGCATCTCGAGCGGCTGCAGCAACTCGTCGGTGATGTGGTCCTGCACTCGCTTGCCAGTTGCGCGTAGCACGCCGCGCCCGAGCATGCCGTAGCCGAGGTTGCTGTACTCGTACGCCGTATTGGGGGCATGAGCGAACGTGGGACCGGCGGCGTAGATGACGTCGATCTCGTCTGCTGTGAGATCGAGATGGCGGTCGGCCCACGCATCGTCAGTGGCCAGTCCCGACGTCATCGACAGAAGTTGGCGGATGGTGACGGGCGCCGAACCCGGCGGCCCGACGACGCTGGCAAGCTCGGGAGCGTGCCGCGCGATCGGGTCGTCGAGCTGCCATATGCCCTGGTCGCGGAGTCGCAGCACGATGGCTGCGGTGAAGCTTTTCGTCATCGAGGCAATGCGATACACGGCCGTGTCATCGGCCGGTAACTCGTCGTGTAGGTCGCCGGTGTGACCGTGCTCGGCCAATCGCCCATCGACGATGAGCCCCCATGAAATGGACGCCACGTGAGCGTCACTGGCGGTCGAATCGGACAGTTGTTGCAGGGTGGCGCGGCATTCGGGGGTCACGACCGGCGAGGCTAGCTCTCAGAGTCAAGAGCTAGCCTCAAGAGCTATGACCGATCTTCCGCCTCCCCCTCCACCCTTCGGTAGCCGGCCTCCAGGTCCGCCGCAGAACCTGCCGCCGCCCCACATCCAGGCTCCGATGCCGATGGCGTCGCCTCCGGCACCCAAGCGCCCGCCGCTCGGCATGCCACCGTGGGGCTGGTTGGCGCTTGTCGCGGTGATCGCAGTCGCGGTCGTCGGCGTCGTAGTGCTGACCCGAGATGACGCAAAGGACAGCGTCGGGCCTGCCAGCACCACCATCGCCACAGCAGACTCGACGCTCACGACGATCACCCAACCAGAGCCCGCACTGACGAGCCCACCGAACGACGAGTCGGCCGTGCCGGGAGTGCCAGTAGAGACGGACGAGACGGATCCGCAGATCACCGAGCCCGGTGATCCCGCTGCAGTCGTCGCTGGCGCGCCGGTAGGTGTCACGGGCGACCGCGACAACGCTGTCCCGCTCGGGACCATCGCCGACATCGGGGGAGGCTGGCGCCTGCAGATTCTGGAAGTTGTTCCCGATGGTGCGGCCGCCGTGGCGAGCGAGAGCGAATTCAACGACCCGCCGCCCGCTGGTTTCACCTTCACACTCGTCAAGGTCGCACTGGGCTACTTCGGACTGGAAGATCCCACGTCGACCTTTCAGCCGAACATCTCGGCTGTGGGGGCATCGAACATCCAGGTGGAGTCCGGCTGCGGGCAGATCCCCGACCAGATCAACATGTTCGTTGATGTCTTCTCTGGTGGGGTGGTCGTGGGCAACATCTGTTTCGTGACCACCACGCAGGATTCGACGTCGTTACAGCTGTACGCCAGTGCCGACTACTTCGGTGATGATGTGTTCCTCGAGGCGAGCGGGTCCGTGGCCGACCCCTCACCCATTCCCTCGTTGGTCGGCCCGCAAGATGGTGCTGTGTCGACGCCCAAGCGGCTCGCGCCCACGCCGCTGGCAACTGCGGTCGATCTCGGTGAGGGTTGGACGATGACGGTCACCGGGGCGGCGCGAGACATCACCGATCTCGTGATGGCCGAGAACCAGTTCAATGACCCGGCGCCGGAAGGCTTCCGATTCATCGGGGTCGATGTCATCTACGCATATTCAGGAGCTGAGGCTGCGCCGGCCTACCAGGTCAGTACCAAGGCCGTCGGTGACAGCAACATCGAGTTGGGCGCCAATTGTGGCGTGATCCCTGGAGAAGTAGACATCTACAGCGATGTCTTCGCGGGTGGGAGCGTCGCCGGCACGATCTGCTTCGTAGTGCCATCGGCAAGTCCGAACATCGTGTTGTACGCCTCGGCTGATTACACCAGCAAAGCCGTCATGTTTGCGGTCAACTGACACCTCGGACCCAACATCAGCGCCGCGCTACAGCGCGGCGCTGATGGTGGCTCGAGTCGATCTAGGGTGCGCCGTGAGCAATCTTCCGCCGCCTCCGCCGCCATTCACGAACCAGCCGCCAGGCATCCTGCCGCCATCGCAGATTCAGTCTCCCTCACCGCCGATTCTCTCCGCGTCCGCAGCGGCACCGGCACGTCCGCCCCTCGGTGTCCCACCGTGGGGTTGGCTGGCGCTTGTCGCCGTGCTCGCGCTGGGCGCGGTGGGTGTCGTGGTGCTGATGCGTGACGATGACAAGGGCAGCGTCGGACCCGCCGCAACGGTCCTGGCGACCGATGGCTCACCAGGTACGACGGCGACGTCCTCCGGCGACGAGGTTGCCGGTGCGCCGCAAGGCATCGAGGGCGACCTCGACAACCCCGTTCCTTTAGGGATGATCGCTGACATCGGGAACGGGTGGCGCCTTCAGATCCTGGAGGTGGTTCCCGACGGCGCACCAGCCGTGGCCGGCGAGAGCGATTTCAACGACCCTCCGCCTGCCGGATCCACCTTCACGCTTGTCAAGGTCGCGCTGGGATACTTCGGGCTCGACGAGCCGACGTCAGCCTTTCGGCCATACATTCTGCCCGCCGGCGCTCCCGACCCGGGTGTCGACTCGAACTGCGGGCAGGTACCGGACCAACTCAACTCGTTCGTCGACATGTTCTCCGGTGCGGTCGTCGTGGGCAACATCTGCTTCGTGACCACCACCGAGCAATCGACGTCCTTGCAGTTGGCCGCCACCGGGGGAGGCTCCGAAACTGATCAGGTGGTTCTCCGAGCGAACGGCCCTGCGACCACCGTCGACGCCATGGCCGCGTTGAGCGGTCCGCAGGCCGGTGCCAGCGCTACGCCCTCGCGTCTGGCGCCCACTGCGCTGACAACAGTGACCGATGTGGGCGCCGGTTGGACAATGGCGGTGACTGGTGCGGCGAGGGACATCACCGACCTCGTCGAAGCCGAGAACGAGTTCAACGAGCCGCCTGCGGACGGCTTCCGATTCATCGGCATGGATGTCACCTATTCCTACTCGGGAAGCGATCCGACCGGGGCGTACGTGGTCTCGACGAAAGCTGTGGGCGACGGCAACATCGAACTCGGGACGAATTGCGGTGATTTCCCGGGATTGCTCGACAGTTCCACCGATGTCGAAGCGGGCAGCAGCGTGGCCGGAACGATCTGTTTCGTGGTGCCCTCGGCGAACCCGAACATCGTGGTCTACGCCAGCGCCGACTTCGACACGCCACCTGTCATGTTCGCGGTGGTGTGACCCGGAAGGGCTACAGCGCGGCGGTGATGTTGGCGAACAGTTCCTCGTAGCTGTCGTTCGGAAGGAACTGGGGGAACTGGGCCGTGATGGCGTCGGGGGCGTGGAACCAGAAGCCGGCGTGGGCGGCGCCCAACATGGCCGCGTCGTTGTACGAGTCGCCGGCGGCCACGACGCGGTAGTTCAGGCCGCGCAGCGCATTGACCGCGTGCCGCTTCTGATCGGGCATGCGCAGTGCGTAGTCGACGATGCGATCGTCACTGACGATCAGTTGGTGGCACAGGATCGCAGGCATCCCCAGGTGCCGCATCAGAGGTGCGGCGAACTGCTCGAACGTGTCGCTGAGGATGATGACCTGCGTGCGTTCGCGTAGTTCGTCCAGGAACGCGCGAGCACCTTGCATCGGCTCGAGCCCGGCGATCACGTCGCTGATGGTGCTCATCAGCAATCCGTGCTCGGCAAGCAGTGCCAGGCGACCCTTCATCAGCACGTCGTAGTCCGGCTCATCGCGAGTGGTCCGTCGGAGTGCCTCGATGCCGGTGCGTTCAGCGACGGCAATCCAGATTTCAGGAACCAGCACGCCCTCCAGATCGAGGGTGACGATGGTCTGCTGTCTGGCGGAGGTTCGTTCGGCAATGTCGTTCACGGTGGCCTATTCTTCACGACGGCCGGCCGTCGTGAGAAACGACAGCGCGAACGAGGAGAATTTCACGATGATCAGCACCATGTCGAGCACGATGATGGACGACTACCAGCTCACCCTGCTACCCATCTTCACGTTCGGCCGACAGGTGCACGCCAACAGCAAGATCATCACGTACACAGGCCAGCAAGGCGACGCCGCCTACGTGGAAAGTACGTTCGCGCAGGTCGCTGATCGGGCCGATCGGCTGGCCTCCGCGCTCGCTCGCCTGGGCGTGCAGCCTGGCGATCGCGTCGGTACGTTCATGTGGAACAACCAGACCCACATGGAGGCGTACCTGGCGATTCCGTGCATGGGAGCGGTGCTGCACACACTCAACATTCGCCTGTTCCCCGAGCAGTTGGCCTACGTCATCAACCACGCCGAAGACCGCGTCATCATCGTCGATGCATCGGTCGCACCGCTGCTGGCACGCGTGCGCGACCAGCTGACCACGGTGCAGCACATCATCGTCAAGGGCCCGGGCGATGCCTCATCGCTGGGCGCAGGCCTGCTGGACTACGACGAACTGTTGGCCGCCGAGCCAGGTGGCTACGACTACCCCGAGGTCACCGAGAACACCGGTGCGGCCATGTGCTACACCAGCGGCACCACGGGCAACCCGAAGGGTGTCATGTACAGCCACCGCAGTACGTACATGCACTCGCTGATGGTCACCTCCACCGCCAACATCGCACTCAGCGAGGGTGACCGAATGCTGGTCATCGTGCCCATGTTCCACGCCAACGCGTGGGGCACGCCGTACGCCGCGTGGATGATCGGTGCCGACCTGGTTTTCCCGCAGCAGTTCCTGCAGGCCGCACCCCTCGCCCGCATCATCAACGACACCAAACCCACGCTCACCGGCGCCGTGCCCACCGTGCTCAACGACTTGCTCCACAACGCACCCGACACCGACATGTCCAGCCTGCGCCTGGTCATGTGCGGCGGCTCGGCTGTTCCTCGTGGGCTGATCGATGGCTACCGGGCGACCTTTGACATGCCGATCGTGCAGGGTTGGGGTATGACCGAGACCAGCCCGGTGTGCGCCATCGGCCATCCGCCAAAGGACATGGGCGGCGGCAGCGAAACCGATTGGCGGTTCAAGACCGGTCGCATCATTCCCGGTGTCGAACTGCGCATCACCGACGACAACGGGGACGTGCAGCCGTGGGACGGCGAGGCGCTCGGCGAGATCGAAGTACGTGGCTCATGGATCACTGCCAGCTACTACCACGTCGAGGATCCCGAGAAGTTCCACGACGGCTGGCTGCGCACCGGCGACGTCGCCAGCGTGTTACCCAACGGCTACGTGATGATCAGCGACCGCGCCAAGGACGTCATCAAGTCCGGTGGCGAGTGGGTCTCGTCGGTCGATCTGGAGAACACGCTGATGGGCCATCCGGCCATCCTGGAGGCTGCCGTCATCGGCGTGCCCGATGACCGTTGGGACGAGCGCCCGATGGCCTGCGTCGTGCTCAAGCCCGACACCAACGCGACCGCCGAAGAACTTCGCGCCTGGCTCACCGAGCGCACCGCCAAGTTCTGCGTGCCCGAGCGCTGGACGTTCATCACCGAGGTGCCCAAGACCAGCGTCGGCAAGTTCGACAAGAAGGTGTTGCGCGCCGCCAACACCGCTGGCGAGCTTTCCGTAGAGAAGCTTGCCTGATACGCCGCCTGGTTCTTCTTGCCGTCCTGGCCCTCGCGTCGGGCTGCGGCGTCGAGCCGGGCTCGGTGGCGAACGCGCCGCCACCAACGACATTGACACCATGGGTGCTACCGCCGCGCGGTGGCTACTTCGACTATCAGCTCGGTGGCGACTATCCGCCCGCTGTTGAGATAGCGGTCGTGGCCCGCGACTGGTTCGCCGGCGAGCCGTCCGTCGGTCTCTACAACATCTGCTACGTCAACGCGTTTCAAACACAGCCGCCCGACGGCTCCGATCGGCCCGATCAACGCAGCGGATGGCCAGCGGCCGTGGTGTCGTCCTTCGAGGACCCGGAGTGGCCAGGCGAATTCATCATCGACCTCGGGACCGACGAACAGCGGTCGCTGGCTGCAGCGTTCGTGGACACGATGGTCGACACGTGTGCCGAGAAGGGTTTCGACGCAGTCGAGTTCGACAATCTCGACACCTACACGCGCGCCGCCGACGTGCCATTCGGGCAGGCCGAAGCGTTGGCATTTGCCGCACACATCGCGGCTCACGCACACTCGCTGGGACTGGCTGTAGGCCAGAAGAATACGAGCGAGCTCACTCGCGAGCAGGCCATCGATCAGGTCAGCTTCGACTTTGCAGTGGTGGAGGAATGTGCGGAGTACAACGAGTGCATGGCGTATCGCAGCATCTACGGGTTCGCAGTGTTGGCGCTGGAATACTCGGTGGCGGGAATGACCAAGGCGTGCACCGACTTCGGCGTCGGTGTGCCGGTGCTTCGCCGAGACCGCAACCTCGTCACCCCCGCCGACCCCGGCTACGAGTTCGAAACCTTCTGCGGCTTCCGCGGCTACGGCTGACGCAGCCGTCGCTCAGCGGGTCGGCGCGAGAGGTCGTGGGCCTCAGACGTAATAGGCGGTGACATCGATGAGGTAGTCGCAAGGGACACTGTTGAAGACCTTGAGCGTGCCGTGGCCGTTGCTAGGGCGGAGGGCGACCAGGAAACTATTGGCGACGGCGCCAGTCTGTGCGCTCGGCCCGAAGTTGATGTTCGACACCGTCGGCAGCGCGCCGCCTGGCCAGACGGTGAGGTATCCGAGTGCCGGCGTCGACCCGAGGACCGTCAGGTTGCCGACGAGAGCTGTGGCGTTGTCGGGAATCCGCAGCGCCGCATTGCCGCTTTCGCCGTTTCGGCCGGTCATGGTGAACAGGGTCGTGCCCTGGGCCGCGAGCGGCCCGCTCACGCCACCGAGACCGGCCCGAGTGTCGACGAAGCGTTCTGGGGTCGCCAGGAGGGACAATTGTGGTGCCGGTGCCCCGAGTTGCACCCAGCTGCCCGGTGTTCCGGCAACGGAGCAGAAGTAGAGTTTGCCGTCGCTACTCACGGAGAGCTCGCCCACCTGGTGGGTCCCGGCCGTGGGAGCGCCCGCCGCGGCGGCGGGCAGCAGCAGCAGCGGAGCGTTGCTGCCGCGGAAGACACCGCCGATGCCGCCAACTTCGGGTGCGCTACCCAGAACGCCGATGGTTCCGGCAGGTGGAGCCGGCTCGCTGCTGAGCGACCTGGCGAAGCCGTACACGCCGATGCCGGGGCTCTGCCCGGTGACGCCGCGCCCGTTCGGTGACGCCGATGACCCGGAGACTCCGGTACCTTGCCCACTTACTGAACGGGACTGTCCGCTGACACCCGTGACGCCGGACGTACTGGTGTCGCCGGACACCCCGGCATAGGTGTTGCCGGTGCCGGAAACTCTGTACGCGGACCCTGTCGCCGGGAGGCCGGTTCCGTAGCCGGCATTGTCGCAATGCAGGATGAGGGCAGTCGCGCTAGTGCCACTCGTGTTGGTGATGGTCGTGATCGAGGCTGTGGAATTTGGGCCTCCGAGGACGACATCGCCGTCGGTCCCTGCCGAAGCACTCTCGACATCGCTCAACACCAATGCCGCTGCGATGCCGACGGCACCAGCGATCAGCCCTCGCCTCGATCGGGCGGGCTCGGTCTGTTCGACGCTCGTGTTCGGTTCGTGTTCCATCTGCTACCCCTCGTCAGTGCCCGCCTGATGCTGAGCATCCAAGTATCGCAGAGATGCCGGGGTGCGCGATTCGGGTGCATCCAGCCGCGTCCGCCTCCGCTCCTCAGCGGGTCGGCGCGGCGCCCGCGACGGTGGTTCGATGCAACTCGCGCCGCACGCCGCGGTAGTCGTTGAGCGCGTTGTGTTGCGTGCTGCGGTTGTCCCAGATGGCCAGCGTGTTGGGCGTCCAGCGGAAGCGACACGTGAACGAGTCGCGTGTGCTGTGCGCGTAGAGGTGCGCCAGCAGCGGCGCACTGTCGGCCACCGACCAGCCATCGAAGCGCACCGCATACGTCGGGTTCACGAACAACGCCTTGGCGCCGCTCTCGGGATGGGTGGGCACCGCCGGGTGACAGCGCTCGCCAAGCGCGTCATCGGTGGTGTTGATCCGCATGGACCGGCCCTGTGCGCTGCGGGCGAGCACGCCGTCGGCGCTGTACGACCATCCTGCGCTGTGCACCACGTCCAGACCATCGAGCGTGGTGCGCAGGCCATCGCTGAGCGTTTCGTAGGCCAGCTGCTGGTTGCTCCACATCGTGTCACCACCGACAGCCGGAACGTCGACGGACCACAGCATCGTGAAGGCAGGCGGCGCCGGCTGGAAGCTCCAGTCGCTGTGCCACGCGCCGCCGAAGTTGAAGCCACTCTCGTCGGCCTCGCGTACCACGCGCACCACGCCCGGATGATCCGGCATCGCCTCCAGGAACGGGGTGTCCCCATGGCCACCGAGCTGTTCGGTCAGGCGCACCAGATGCTCGGTGGCGTACGGCTGGTCGCGCAGGAAGATGACCTTGTGCGCGACGGCTGCCGCGCGCAGGGCGTGGACTTCGCCATCGGTCAGCTGACGTGTGAGATCCAGCCCTGAAACCTCGGCGCCGAGTGCGCCGGCGATTCGGTCAATGGTGAGTGCGTTCATGTGCCTGAGTCTGGCACGCGCTGACCTTCGGCTCTGGCGGTGGCCGATGCAGTGGTGTGTAGTACAGCTATGACCAGTGAACACAGGGTCGCCGTAACTCTGACCTCTCTCGGCGGTGTCGGCACCGTGACCGGTAGCCGTCACCTGCTGGAAGTCGGCAGTTCGGCGGTGCTGTTGGATTGCGGGCTCTTCCAGGGCGTCAAGGAGCTGCGCGAGCGGAACTGGGTGCCGTTCCCGTTCGACGTCACGAAGCTCGATTCCATCGTGATCACCCACGCCCACCTCGACCATTGCGGCTACCTGCCGCGGCTGGTGAAGGAGGGCTTCCGCGGGCCGGTGTACTGCACCTACGACACGGGCAAGCTGATGTCGGTGGTGCTGCCCGACAGCGCGCGGTTGTTGGAGGAGGAAGCGGGTTACGCGAACAAGCGCGGCTACTCGAAGCACTCCCCAGCACTCGCGCTCTACACGGAGGAGGACGCGTGGGCTGCGCTCGACCTGTTGCGTCCGGTCGCGTTCGGCGAAGTCTTCACGGCTGCGCCGGGTATCACCGTGACGCTGCACCCTGCCGGCCACATCCTTGGCTCGGCGACGGCGACGATCCAACTGGGGGAACCTGACGACGGTGGTCTCACGTTGGTGGCCAGTGGCGACCTCGGTCGGGCACGCCACCCCTTCCTGGCCCCGCCCACTCCCATCGGCGATGCCGATTGGGTGATGGTGGAGTCGACGTACGGTGACCGTCTGCACGAGCAGGAGGATTCGGCGGACAGGCTCGCCGAGGTCATCACCCGGACCGCAGATCGCGGTGGGGTCGTGGTAATCCCAGCGTTCGCGGTCGATCGCACCGAGGTGTTGCTGTTCCACCTGCATCACCTCGCCCGCGAGGGCAAGTTGCCACGCATCCCGATCTACGTCGACAGCCCGATGGCGCTGGCCGGCCTGAAGATCTACCGGGCTGCGCTGTCGAACGCCGCGACCGACGTGCGCAGCGAGTTTCACGGTCGCCCCGACATCCTCGACCTTCGCGACTTGGAGGAGATCTTCGACACACAAAGCTCCAAGCAGCTCCGCAACCGGCCGGGTTCGGCGGTCATCATCGCCGGTGCCGGCATGGCCAGCGGGGGACGCGTGGTGCACCACCTCAAGCGACTGCTGCCGGGCCGCGAGAACACGGTGGTCCTCGTGGGATTCCAGGCAGAAGGCACCCGCGGTCGACAGCTGCTGGAGGGCGCAACGACCATCAAGATCCACGGGCAGTACGTGAAGGTACGTGCCGAGATCTGTGACCTCACCGGCTTCTCCGTGCATGCCGATGCGACAGAACTGATGGACTGGTTGCGGACCACCACCAGCGAGCCCAAAGGCGTCTTCGTGGTGCATGGTGAGGGCTCGGCGTCGGCCGCGCTGGCCAAGCGAATCGAACGCGAGTTGGATTGGACTGCGGTGAGGGTAACGATGGGCGAGCGGCTGAACCTGACCTGAGGTCGGTCTGCTGGACCTCACACAGGGGAGAATTGGCCGGCGTCGTAGCCGTCGAGTGCCTCGTAGGCGCTGCAAGTGACGACCGGAGCGGTCACGTTGAACAGTCCCACATTCTCAGCGGACTTGACGATGGCACGCAATGCGCAGCTGCCAGTCGTGTCCATGACGGCGTACGCCATGATGCCGTCCCCGGCCTTCGTGTCGAGTGGCGCGCTCGTCGCGGAGAAGGCCCCCGGGGTTGACGCCTCGTCGGGGCCTCCCACGCCTGAAATGCCGCTGGCTCCAAACGCGCACTCGAGCCCGTAGGTCATCAGCTCCCAGTTGGCCACGGCACTGGCACCCAGCGTGTTTGCAAATGATTCTGCGTCGCTGACCAGGAGATCAGTGACGCCGGATACTGGCAGCGGGCTGCACGCCTGCACGGCAGGAGTGGTCGCTGGAGTCGTCGCTGGAGTGGTATCGGCGACGGTCTCGGGAACCGTCGGTGCAACGGACGTGGTGGTGGCGGCGATGGTTGTCTCCACCGCTGCGGTGGTGTCGACGGCGTCCTCCTCGGCCGGATCTATAGCGCAAGCGGCCAGCAGCACTGTGGCGACCAGCGAGATCGGAACGAGTCGGAGCGATACGCGAAGCGAGGAGTGAGTCATGCCCGTGATCGTGCCGGGCGCCGCCGCGCAGCGCATCGTGGTATTCCCGTGTTGTCCTAGTTCGTCCTAGTTCCGCTGTATCCATGCCGCGATGGCAGTGCGGCCTTTCACTCCCAGCTTGCGATAGATCGAGGTGACGTGAGTCTCGACGGTGCGCGAGCTGATGAACAGTTGGTTTCCGATCTCACGGTTCGACGCACCGCCAGCGATCAGTCGTGCGACGGTCGATTCGACGGTCGTGAGCGTGTGCGGGCCAACGGTCGGCGAGCTCGTTGCGCCGCCGGCGGCGTGGAGCTCTTGTCGACACTTGTCGACCCAACCAACCGCACCGCAGCTACTGAACAGTTCCATCGCCCGCTCCAGGTGGCGGCGAGCCTCGGCGCGGCGGCGTTGTCGACGCACGAACTGACCCCACTGGAAGTAGGCGATCGCCAGGGCGTAATGATTCCGATTCTGTTCGAGGTGCTCGGTGCTCTGCCGATAGAACTCGCCGGCGACATCGTTGCTTGCCATGAGCGCTCGAATACGAAGCGCTTGGCCGCGTGCCCATTGATCGTGTGGGGACGCGTCCTCTTCCAATCGCTTCACCTGCAGCGTGGCCTCCGAGAACCTGCCCAGGCGGACGAACGCCTCGGCGTAGTCGTTTTGCCAACGATGATGAGTGGTACGCGATCGGGGGTCGGCCTCGGCCTTCTCGAGCTGATCGAGTGCAGCAGCCGGGTCGCCGGCGAACAGCGCCATCTTGGCAAGCGCGGCGTGCGCCGACACAGCATCGCCGTGTTCCAGCAGTGCGTGTGCGGCGGCATCACAGCCGGCTTGATTTCCGCAGGCGGCGGCAGCGAAGGCCATCGCTGACAGCCCACCCACGACGAGCCCTGTCTGTCGCCGGTCAGCGACGAGGTGCAGCATCTCCTCGCCGGCTTCGATGCATTTCACGAAGTCGTTTCCGTAGTGCGCAACTGCAAGCGCACCGAGTACCGACGCGGCTGGTCCGCCTGCTTGCTGCGTGCGGCAATCCGCCAGCAGGGCGTCGAGCATCGCCACCGCTTGCGGTCGCTGATTGGTGTAGCTGTACACGAGAGCGACGGACTGGCACAGGAACTGGGCGGACTCGGCCGGCCCGACCATCGCCAACAGGTCGCGCCAGGCGTCGAGAAATGGGGCACCTTCGTCAGCGCGCAGTTCGAGGAAGCGACACACGCCCTGGGCGATCCACACGCGGGCGTGGCCGGGGGTGGTTGGTGCCGGCAAGCTCATTGCGCCGGGTGGCATCAGTGAGACAGCGAACTCCGCCAGTTCGATCACCCTGTCGCGACGGTTCAAGTGAAGGTGAAGACCAATCGGTTCCGTTGCGATGTGCAACGCCGCTTCGAGATCCGTGACGGCAAGAGCGGCAGCCGCGGTGAGAGCATGCCCGAAGGCTGCGTCAGCATCGCCGCTTGCGACGAGTAGGCGGGTGCGCAGCATGGAAATACCGCCGGCGGGCGCACCATGCTGCTCAGCGTGGTTCAGGTTGTCCATGGCCGCGGCCACTTCGCCGGCGAGGTGAGCAGAGACTGCGGCGGAGAGCCAACGAACTCCAGACGGATGGTGTTTCGGTGTGCACAGTGCTGCCCGCCGAAAGAGCTCGGCCGCGCGCAGATGAGCCCCCAGTTCTGTGGCCCGCCTCGCAACACGCGTCGCCATGGCGGCGGTCCGCTCGTCTGTTCCGATCAGAGCACGAAGCGAATGCCACACCCACTCGTCGGCGGCGAGCCCCTCGGCGGGGTGTTCGGCGCGATCGTGCCCCGCAAGTGCATCCGCGAGCGCTCCGTGGGCGCGTCGGCGATCGTCAGCAGAGGCCCGCTCGTAGATGGCCTCACGTGCCGACGGGTGGACGAACTGCAAGCGGGAGCCCTCGAGCTGCACGAGCCCGACACGCTCGACCTCGGCGAGATCGTCGGCGGTGAGGTCGAGTTGCGAGAGCGATGCGATCACTGTGGCCAAGTTGCCGTGAGGTTCAGCAGCGGCGAGCAGGGCAGCACTGCCGGCGTTCGGGGGTAGTTGCTGCAGCGTCGGGGCATACCAGCGACCGACGGCGCCGTTCACCGGCAGCACGTCAGGGGCCGGTGCCGCACCTGACCGCTGCTGCTCGCTGAGCGCGGCGGCGACCACGGAGGCGACCAGCGGTAACCCACCCGCCACGGTCGCGATCCGGCGACGCAGTCGTCCGTCGGCGACTGATGGGCGCAAAATGGTGTCGATCTGTTCGTCGGTCAACGGCCCGACGGCGATGGTCGACCCCCATGCGCCAAAGTCAACGATCGTGTCGCGCCGAGCCGTGACGAGCAGGATTGGTTCGACCGCAATTCGGCGCGAGAGCAGAGCGAGCGCCTGTTGCGAACTGTGGTCAGCCCAGTGCAGGTCGTCGATGATCAGAACCAGTGGCTGCACATCGGCCGCTGCAGACACTGCCCTCAGAGACGTCAGCGCAATGCGGAACGGATCGAGTGTGGCGTCGTCGCCACCACTGCGCACAAGTTTCACCAGCGTCGCGTCGTCATCGTCACTGTGGGGTGAGAGGTAGCTGATGAACGGGGCCATCAAGGCAGTCAGAGTTGACCATGGGAACTCGCGCTCCCACTCGGTGACTGCGGTGGTGGCCACGCGAAACCCGTTTAGCCGCGCCCACTCGGCGAACTCACGCAATATCGAGGACTTGCCGGCTCCGGAGGGACCGATCAGCTCGGCGCAGGCCCCCTTCGCCTCGGTCGCCGCGGCCGCCGCGGCTTGCAGTAGCTCCAGTTGCTGCTGTCTACCGACCAGTGTCACGATCGGTCATGGTAGAGGCTGCTCCCGGCCCAGGGGGACCTGTGTGAACCCGGCTGCTACTCGAGGGCGAGTGGAAGGCGAACCGCTTCGCGTGCGCGCAGTGCGGCGTTGACGCGTTGACGCTCCAAGATCTGCTCGAGCCCCTTCCTCGCCTGCGCGATTGGATGCTCGCTGAAGAAGCTCTGGACGTCGGCGACCACCTCCGGAGCGGTCAGCAGCTTCACCGGATCGATCATGCGCGAGATGGTGTTGCCCGGAAACTTCTCATTGGCAAGACCCCACTGCTGACGGAGTGTCTGCCACGTGGCTGCACCATGGTGGCGGTTGCTGAGGCAACGGTTCAGCAGGAACGGTGCGTTCTGCGTACGAACCTCTCCCGAGAACGCCAACGCAACCGTGCGCTCGATCTGGGCGGCCTCGGGGAACTCGGCGAGTGCGTAGAGATAGCGGAGCTGCTCCTGCGGTGTGGCCGGGTTGCGGAACTTGGCGACGAACTCGTCGTAGTCGGTGTCTGTTCCGTGAGCGGCGACGGCATTGGTGGCCGCAGAGACCAGCTCCGGGTCGACGCTCTCGCCGCGGTCGTAGGCCTCCAGGGTGGCGCGGCACTGCGCGATGGTGGCAGCGTCATTGCCCAGCACGGCGAGCATTCCCACCAAGAGACCGCGCAGCTTGCCGACGAGGTCGCCCTCCTCGGCCACGGGCGTGCGTCCCAGGCCGTCCAGCGCGGGTGAGACCAGCGCGGCGACTCGTTGTTGGAGGGCTGTGTATGCAGTCCCGTCCAGAAGGCGCCCGACGCCGCGCAACCCGATTGCGATTGCCTGCCACACGGCCAGCTCGCGGTTGGCCCCGAAACCCTCGACGAACTCGACGAACTCGATCGCGTCCAGGCGGCCGGCGACCACCTCGTTCCACGCATCGTCGATCAGGTTGTAGCGGTCGACGGTGGTGAGCTCGTCGAGTTGACCGAGGATGCGAGCGCGCAGAGCAGCGTCGTACGCAACGCGCATGTAGCCATGGCCGCCGGCGTTGACGACCACATTGCTGTCGGCCGACGGCAACTCGACGCGCAGGTCGAAACCATCGAGCAGCACCTTGGACTCGACGCCGTCGATGCGTAGATGCACGGGGACCACGAACAGCGTGGCGTCGTGGGTCTCACCGTACGCAAAGCGTTGCTGGCTGAGCACCAGTTCGCTGCCGTCGAGTCGAGCCGAGATCAGTGGGTACCCGGCCTGCCAGATCCAGCTGTCCATCAGGGCGCGCACCGGGGTGCCCGGGTTGGCGTCTTCGATGGCGTCCCACAGGTCGCCGGTTTCGGTGTTGGCGTACTCGTGCTTCGAGAGGTAGTGGCTGACCCCGCTCTGGAATGCGGCCTCGCCCAGGTACTGCTCGAGCATGCGCAGCAGCGAGCCACCCTTCTGATAGGTGAGCACGTCGAACATGCCGTCGCAGTCGGCCGGGGCCTCGACGAAGAACTCCACCGTGCGGGTACTGGCCAGCGAGTCGACCTCGAATGCTGCGCTGCGCTCCAGGCTGAACGTCGTCCACCGCAACCAGTCGGGGCGGTAGGCATCACAGCACGCGACTTCCATA
Source organism: Ilumatobacteraceae bacterium (assembly GCA_035432905.1). Taxonomy (GTDB): domain Bacteria; phylum Actinomycetota; class Acidimicrobiia; order Acidimicrobiales; family Ilumatobacteraceae; genus UBA668. The sequence continues at coordinate 18,295 of DAORTY010000021.1, forward strand.
AAGGTCGCGAAGGCTTCGTTCAGCCAAATGCCGTTCCACCACTTCATCGTCACCAGGTCGCCGAACCACATGTGGGCCATCTCGTGGGCAACCACGTCAGCCAGGTTCTGCAATTCGACCTGCGTGGCGGTGGTGGGATCGGCCAGCAGCAGGCTTTCGCGGTAGGTGATGGCGCCGAGGTTCTCCATCGCGCCGGCGGCGAAGTCGGGCAGCGCCAACATGTCGCACTTGTCGGTGGGGTAGGGAATGCCGTAGTAGTGCTGGTACCAGCTGAGTGCGTGCGCGCCGATGTCGAGGCCGAAGGCCGTGAGGTGGCCCTTGCCCGGAACGTGGATGATGCGCAGCGGGATGAAGTCGTCGATGGCGCCTGCGCGAGGCACCAGCACAGGCTCTGTGGCCTCGAGGTTGCCGACGACGAAGGCCACGAGATATGTGCTCATCGGCATCGTCTCACCGAAGCGGACAGCGACCTTGCCGGTGTCGTTGCCGGAGCCGTCGTGGAAGGTGGTGCGCTCGATCTCGGGTCCGTTGGAGATGGCCATCAGGTGTGGCTCGATGATGAGGGTCACGTCGAACACGGCCTTGAAATCCGGCTCGTCGAAGCACGGGAACGCTCGCCGACAATCGGTGGCCTGCATCTGCGAGGCGGCGATGACCTGTTCGCTGCCGTCGGCGTCCGTGTAGGTACTGCGGTACCAGCCGCGCAGCTTGTCGTTGAGCGTGCCGGTGAACGTGATCTCGATGGTCGTGGTGCCCGTGGCGGGCGAGCTGTTGATGACCAGGCGTTCTGTCGCGACGTCCAGTTCGAAGGTCGCTTCCTCGCCGCCGACCTTGACGTCGGTGATGTCGAGCTCGTCAGCGTTGAGCACGATCCGGGTGACAGCCTCGTTGACGGTGGCGTCGATGATGACGTGGCCGACGAAGGTGGCTGCTGCCAGGTCTGGTTGCAGCGCAAGCGTGTAGCGATGCGGCACCACGCTGCGCGGCAGGCGGTAGGGGTTGTCGGCAACGGTTGCGTCGGAGGCGATGGCGTCGGTCACGGCGCCAGACTACCGGCGCCTCGCTCGCCGCCCGGCCGCTTCTTGGCGCAAGGGTCGGGGCGTGCGAGGGGCGCAGCGGGTAGCGTTATCAGCCGTGCCAGCGTCCCCTTTGTACGACGTCGTCGGTGTGGGCAATGCCCTCGTCGACGTGATCAGCCACGCCGACGACGGCTTCATCGCCAACTACGAGTTGGTGAAGGGCTCGATGACGCTGGTGGATACCGATCGCGCGCTGTTCCTCTATCGCGCCCTCGGGTCGGCGGTGGAGATGTCCGGCGGCTCGGCTGCAAACACGATGACCGGTGTCGCGTCCTTCGGTGGCACGGCGGCGTACATCGGGAAGGTCAGCAACGACGATCTCGGCAACGTGTTCGGGCACGACCTGCGGGCGGTCGGTGTGCAGTTCCGCCCGGGGCAGCCCGACGAGGAAACGCCCACCGGTCGGTGCATCATCGTCGTCACTCCCGACGCCGAACGCACGATGAACACCTATCTCGGTGTGTCGTCGCTGCTGTGTGTGAGCGACATCGACGAGGCAACCGTTGCCGCCGGCAAGGTGCTGTACATGGAGGGGTACCTGTACGACCGGCCGGAGGCGAAGAAGGCCTTCCGCAGGGCCGCTGCGGTCTCGCACGCCAATGGCCGCCAGGTGTCGCTGACGCTCAGCGACTCGTTCTGCGTCGATCGCCATCGCAGCGACTTTCGCTCGCTGGTCGCCGACGACGTCGACATCCTCTTCGGTAACGAAGACGAGTTGATGTCGCTGTACGAGCTGGAGTCGTTCGACGAGGCCATCGCCGCTGTGCAGCGCGACTGCCATCTCGCAGTGATCACGGTGGGCGAGCGTGGGTGCTATGTCATCACTCGCGACAGTGTGATCACCGTGGCGGCCGAACCGGTTGCTCAGGTGCTGGACACCACCGGCGCGGGCGACCTGTTCGCTGCTGGCTTCCTCTACGGCTACACCCGCGATCTTCCACTGGCGCAGTGCGCGAAGCTTGGCTCGATCGCTGCTGCTGAAGTCATCTCCCACGTGGGCCCTCGCCCCCTCATCGAATTGAAGACGCTGCTCCCATGACTGCTGAACCGTTGACCGACGCCGAACTCCGCACCACCGCCGAGGCCTGGCTGGCAGCGGAACCAGACGTCGACATGCGCGAGGAACTCGGAGCGTTACTGCACGGATCGGTGGAAGAGCTGCGCGATCGGTTCACCGGTCGGTTGCAGTTCGGTACCGCGGGTCTGCGTGCAGCCGTCGGTGCCGGCCCGCAGCGGATGAACCGATTGGTGGTGCAGCAGGCAGCTGCCGGCCTGGTCGAGTACCTCTTGGCCACTGTGCCCGACGTTGCCGATCGGGGAGTGATCATCGGCTTCGACATGCGCCGCAAGAGCGACGCGTTCGCACTCGATACCGCTCGTGTCTGCGCTGCTCGGGGAGTGAAGGCGTTGCTGTTCGACCAGATCGTGCCGACGCCGGTGCTCGCGTGGAACATTACCGAGGTCGGCGCGGCCGCAGGCGTGATGGTGACCGCCTCGCACAATCCGCCGGCGGACAACGGCTACAAAGTCTACCTCGCCACCGGCGCGCAGATCGTGCCCCCCGCCGACTCGGACATCTCGGCGTGCATCGACGGTATCGATGCGACCGCTGTCGAGCTCTCTGCCGCCGACGACCCGCTGATCCACCACCTCGGGGCCACCGAGATCGAGGCCTACCTCGCGTCGGTGCCGGCGGCACGACTGCTGCCCGATCTGCCCGGTGTCGCTTCGGCGTACACGGCGATGCATGGTGTGGGTGGCGCGCCGCTGCTGGCCGCGTTCGAGCGTGCCGGCTTGCCCGCTCCGTCGGTCGTCGCGGTGCAGCAGCAGCCCGACGGCACGTTCCCCACCGTGTCGTTCCCCAACCCCGAGGAGCCAGGGGCGATGGACCTGTTGATGGCGCAGGCGGCCGAATCCGGTGCGCTCATCGCGCTCGCCAACGACCCCGATGCCGACCGCATGGCCGCGGCGATTCCCACATCCGATGGCGGCTGGCGCAGGCTCGGCGGCGACGAGATCGGTTGGCTGCTGGCCGACCACATTCTGCGCCACACGGCGGGTGACGACCGGTTGGTGATCACCACCCTGGTCTCGTCGTCGCTGCTGGGTCGCATGGCAGCGGCTCACAGCGTCACCTGTCTGGAGACGTTCACCGGCTTCAAGTGGATCGGCCACACGGTGCTCCAGCACCCCGAGCTTCGCTTCGTGTTCGGCTATGAGCAGGCGTTGGGCTACCTGGTGTGCGGTCAGCCGCTGGACAAGGATGGCATCACAGCCGCGGTGCTGATGGCCGAGGTTGCGGCGTTGGCCGCATCAGACGGTGTGACGCTGCAGGGTCGGCTGGATGCGATCGCAGCGATGTACGGCCGTCACGTGATGGCAGAGAAGTCACTGCCAATGCCACCCGCCGACGGTGCCGCTGCGGTTGCCCGCATGCGCGCCGAACCCCCGGCCCACGTCGGCGGCACGGCCGTGACGTCCACCGCATGGTTCGAGGAGGCGGGCCTGCTGCGTCTGCAATTGGGTGAGAAGTTGCGGGTGCAGGTCCGCCCCAGTGGCACCGAGCCGAAGGTGAAGCTCTACGGCGAAGGCATCGACTGCGAGCCCGGCGCGTACCTGGAAGCGCTCGCGGCACTCCTCGTGTAGGGAGTGCTTTCCAAGCCAGCGCGGAGTAGTTAGAGTCCCGTTCGTCACACGGGGGTGTGTGACAACACATCAAAGGGGATGTACATGCGCAAGATCGCAATGGCAGTCGTGCTGCTGTCGGCTGGGTTGGTATTGCCGGCCATCAGCTCGCAGGCGGTACAGGCAGACGGGCCGGGAGTGGGTAGCCCGTGGGTGGTCAGCCTCGGTGATTCGTACATCTCCGGCGAGGGCGGGCGCTGGGCCGGCAACAGCAACAACAGTTCCTCCAGCGTCGATGCCGGCGGAGCCGCCGCGTACTTCGACAACGCCACGCACACGGCAGAGACCATCAACCGCTGCCACCGGAGTACGGCAGCAGAGATCTACATCGGTGGTGGCGTCAACAGCCTCAACCTCGCCTGCTCGGGCGCCAAGACGGCGACCTTCACCAGCAGCGACGGTTACTTCAAGCCGGGCCTCGACTTCTACAACGGCGGCGCCAACCAGGGCCAGGCGCTGATGTTGCAGACCTTTGCAGCCACGCACAACGTGACGATGATCCAGCTGTCCATCGGCGGCAACAACTTCAACTTTGCCGACATCATCCAGTCATGCGTCACCGACTTCCTCACCTCGCCATCGTGGTGGCCGAACTACTGCAACGACGACAGTTCGGTCAGGGCCAACTTCACCTCGGCCAACGTGACCGCACAGACCAACGCGATCCTGGGCGCCATCAACAACATCAAGACCGCAATGGCCAATGCCGGGTACAGCCCTGGTCAGTACGCCATCGTCCAGCAGACCTACCCATCACCGGTGCCCAGCGGTTCGGGCTTCCGTTATTCCCAGTCGGGCTTCACCCGCCAGAGCACCGGTGGCTGTGGCTTCTGGAACAACGATGCCAACTGGGCCAACAGCACAGCGCTGGTCACGATCAACAACACGGTCAAAGGTGCCGCCACAGCGGCCGGTGTCACGGTCCTCGATCTCGCCGGGGCGTTCAACGGGCGCCGGCTGTGCGAGAACACGGTGAACCTGATGGAGAAGAGCGGCAAGGCCAACTGGACGGTCGCCGGTGCCAGCGATGCCACCGAGTGGGTCGCCCAGATCCGCACGCTCAGCACGGTCTTCGGTCCGTACTACGTGCAGGAGAGCCTGCACCCGAACTGGTGGGGCGAGAAGGCCATCCGCAACTGCGTGCGCCAGGCGTACAACGGCGGAGCCGTCAGGGGCGGCGTCTGCAATCGAGGCACCGGACTCAACGCCAACGGGGAGCCGAACATGACGCTCGCCTGATCTCGGTCAGGATCCCGATTGTCAAGTGTTCGTTCCGTTCGTTCCCGACCTACCGGTGAGTAACTAGGGTGCCCGCTGCGGATCCAGCACTGTCACCAGGGCGAGCCGGACACGACGTTTCTAACGAGCGAACTGTTCGAAGAAGAACGGGGTCAACGGCCCGGGGTCTCAGACCCCGGGCCGTTGCGCGTCCCAACTTTCGTCGCGCGTGTCGTGAATCAGGAGGCGGGGGAGCCGAACTGGCGGTCGCCGGCGTCGCCGAGGCCGGGGACGATGAATGCGGTCTCATTGAGGCGCTCGTCGAGCGAGGCGGTGTAGACGGCCAGGTCGAGGCCGCTCTGGCGCAGCAGCTCGATACCTTCCGGCGCAGCCAGCACGCAGACGACGATGATCGTGCCGGTGGCGCCACGCTCGACCAGCAGGTTGCAGGTGTGGGCCAGCGAGCCGCCGGTGGCCAGCATCGGGTCGAGCACGATGATCTGTCGGTCGGCGAGTGACTCGGGCAGCTTGTTGACGTAGGGCTTGGGCTGGTGGGTCTCCTCGTCGCGGGCGACACCGATGAAACCGACGTCAGCGTTGGGAAGCAGTTCCTGAGCGGCATGCAGGAAACCGAGCCCTGCACGCAGCACCGGAACGACCACCGGCTGGTTGGTCAGTTGGCGGCCGAGGGTCTCGGTGAGTGGCGTCTGTACACGCACCGCGTGCGTGGGCAAGCCGCGGGTGGCCTCGGCCAGTAGCAGTGTGCCGATGCGCTCGAGTTCCTGACGGAACAACGCATTGGGCGTTTCCTTGTCTCGTACTCGCGTGAGCGAATCTGCAATCAGCGGGTGGTCAACGACGTGAAGAGCGACAGCCATGTCTGTCAGTGTGCCAGACCGCTACCGAGCTACCGCAGTCCCAGTTTGTGTCAACGTTCAGAACTCACAGGGCCAGGTCAGGGCCCGACAGTGTTTACGTAAAACGGGGGAGGGGGGTCAGAGGGCGCCGGCTCGGGCCATTGCGTAGCGCGGCTTGATGATGCCGTTGATGATCTTCAGCCGGTCGGGGAAGGGGGCGAACGCGCTCTTCATTCCGTTGATGGTGAGCCATTCGAAGTCGTCGAGGCCCCAACCGAAAGCGTCGCGCAACTGCTCCATCTCGAACGTCATCGAGGTGGCGCTCATCAGCCGGTTGTCGGTGTTGAGCGTGACGCGGAACTTCAGTCGGCGCAGCATCCCGATCGGGTGCTCGGCAACGCTGGCGCAGATGCCCGTGCCGACGTTGCTGGTGGGGCACAACTCCAGCGGAATGCGGCGGTCGCGCACGAAGGTCGCCAGCCGTCCGAGCTGCTCGGAGCCCTCCGGGCCGGTGATGTCGTCGACGATGCGTACGCCGTGCCCCAGACGCTCGGCGCCGCAGAACTGCACTGCCTCCCAGATGGACGGCAGCCCGAACGCCTCGCCGGCGTGGATGGTGGTGTGGAAGTTCTCTCGCCGCACGTAATCGAATGCGGCCAGGTGTCTGGTTGGCGGATAGCCGGCCTCGGCACCGGCGATGTCGAACCCCACGCAACCGGCATCGCGCCAGCGCACCGCCAACTCAGCGATCTCGGTGCTGCGGGCAGCCGTGCGCATGGCTGAGCAGATGAGATAGATGGTCAGGTCGGTCCCGTACGAGCCGCGGCGGAAGCCATCCAGAATCGCTGCTACTACCTCGTCGAGCGTCAAGCCCTGCTCGGTGCACAGCTCGGGTGCCATGCGTACCTCGGCGTAGATGACACCGTCGGCGGCCAGGTCGACGGCGCATTCGTAGGCCACGCGCTCGATGGCGTCGCGGTGCTGCATCACGCCCACCGTGTGGGCGAACGTCTCCAGGTAGAGCACCAGGTCGTTGCGCTTCGCGCCACGATTGAACCATGAGGCCAACTCGGCGGTGTCAGTGGATGGCAGATTGCGATAGCCGTACTCTGCGGCGAGGTCGATCACGGTCTGCGGGCGCAACCCACCGTCGAGATGATCGTGCAGCAATACCTTCGGCAACGAGATGATGTTCAGTGCGGTACCCATCGCACCAGCGTAGGCGGCTGCTCGCAGCGCCCCTACCCTGGTGGCCATGGATCAGCCAGTCCCCGCGCTCACCATTCTGGGCAACACCGTTCGCCACGCTGTCGACCACGTGGAGGTCTTTCCTGCACCCGCTCACGTCACGTCGGTGAAGTTCACCAACGATGAGTTGGCCTCGATGTGCCCCGTCACCCAGCAGCCCGACCTCAGCACGGTCGTCATCGAGTATGTGCCCAACGAGTGGTGCATCGAGAGCAAGAGTCTCAAGCTGTACCTGTGGGGCTACCGCGACCGTGCGGTGTTCGCCGAGGCGATGGCCGCCGAAATCGCGGGTGAAGTGATGCTGTCGGCACGGCCCGTTCACGTCCGTGTCACGCTGACTCAGCGGCCGCGTGGTGGCATCGAAGTGCAGGCGATCGCGGAACTCGAAGCCTGACCCGAGCTGCGCTACGGACGTGACTGCAGTGCGCCGGACTCGCGGAGTGCTGCTACTTCGTCGGTCGTGTAGCCGGCCTCGATGAGCACCTCGTCGCCGTGTTCGCCGATCAACGGGGCGTGCCGTCGAACAGATGTCGGCGTGGCATCGAAGCGCACGCCCGAAGGAATGACGTGATACGAGCCGACCAGCGGATGCTCGGCCAGCGGTAGCGCCTCCACGAGATCGTCGAGGCTGGCGACGCGCACCGCCGGAATGTCGTGTGTTTCGCAGAACTGCAGCCACTCCTCGGTCGTGCGCGTGGCCAGCACGTCGGCCACCAACCCGTACAGTTCGTTGGCGGACTGTGCCCGTGACAACCGGGTGTCCAGTCGCGAGTCGGCGGCCAGCTCAGGCTTGCCGCCGGCCACGAACAGGTCGACGAAGTTGGCCTTGCTGTACGGCAGCGCGTGCATCCAGCCGTCGGTGGTGCGCTGCGGCGCACGGTTGGGCATCAGTGCCCGCACGTAACCGGCGGCGCCGATCGGCGGTGATGGAATGGCGGCGCTGCCGTGCTCGGTCAGCATGAAGGCCGTCATCGCCTCCACCATCGGCACCTCCAACCGTTGGCCCTCACCGGTGCGATCGCGGTGGTGCAGCGCAGCCAGCACCGCGTAGACGATGGTGAGGCCGCTGACCTTGTCGGCCACGATGCTGGGCACGATTGCCGGCGCGCCATCGCGCAGCAGGTACGTGTCGGCCATGCCGCTCGCTGACTGGATGACATCGTCGTACGCGGGGCGGTTGCCGTCGGGGCAGTCGGTGGGCCAGCCCTGCGCCTGGCAGAAGATGACCGATGGGTTGCGGGCGCGCACGTCGTCGTACGTCAGACGCAGTCGGCCGAGTGGCCCGGGCCGCAGATTGGTGACCACGATGTCGGTACGCTGCGCCAAATGCAGGCATGCCTCGCGGCCATCGGGGTGTTTGAGATCCAGCGAGATGTTGCGCTTGTTGCGCAACAGGTTCAGCGACACGCCGGAAAGCTGGGGGTGCGGGCCGGGGCCCATGAAGCGGTTCGTGTCGCCGTGGATGTCCTCCACGCTGATCACTTCGGCGCCCAGGTCGCCCAGGATCTGGGTGGCCATCGGCCCCATCACAACCGAGGTCAGGTCGAGAACCCGTACATCCGACAACGGACCGTCTGCTGGAACCGGCATCCGGTCGGGCTAGTGCGTCTCGCCGGCGCGATAGGGCACGCCTGCCATGGCGGGCGGGCGCAGACGCTGGCTGGCGGTGGCGAGCACGACCAGCGTGATGACGTACGGCAATGCCTGCGTCAGCGACTGCGGGACGTTCTTCACCGTCAGGTAGGCGGTGAAGAACAGTGCCCCGGCCGCCAACGCCGTGATACCGCCGACCAACTTCTTGCGATACATCGACCTGAGTAGCAACGCGCCGGCGATGAAGGTCACGAATAAGAACAGCGCCGGGATGCTGTCGTTGGCCACCAACTTGATGCCCAGCGAGTAGCCGAACAGGCTGGACCCGGCCAGCACGCCGGACGGACTCCAGTTTCCGAAGATCACCGTCGCCATGCCGATGAAGCCGTTGCCCTGCGTCTGCCCCTGGCGATAGTACGACGAGGCGACGACCGACATCGTGGCGCCACCGAAACCAGCGAAGCCGCCACTGATGATGAGGCCGGCGTAGCGCAGCGGGATCACCTTCACGCCCAGGCTCTCTGCGGCACCGGGCGCTTCGCCGGAGGAACGCAGTCGCAGACCGAAGCGAGTGCGCCACATGAACCAGAACGTGATCGGGACGGTGATGAGTGCAATGGCGGTCGCCCACGAAATGCCGAAGGTGAGCCCGCGGCCGATGCCGCCGATATCGCCGAGCAGGAACCAATGCCTCCGCTCGAACCATCCGAAGATGTCGGGTGTCTTCCATCCGAACAGGTCGCCACCAGCGAGGAACGGCACGTTGAACTTCGGGATGGCGGACTTCTGCGGCGGCGAACTGCTGACGCCTCCGCCTTGGTGCCCCACGAACAGCAGGTCGCTGAGGTAGCGGGCACCGTAGAAGGCGAAGATGTTCATCACCACACCGGAGATGGTCTGGTTGACACCGAATCGCACGGTGGCCACCGCGTGGATGATTCCGCCGAGCATTCCGCCGACGATTCCCATGCCGAGGCCGACCCACGCACCGTGGTGCCAGGCGAAGTAGCCCCCGAACCAGGTGCCGAGAATCATCATGCCCTCGATACCGATGTTGAGGACACCGCAGCGCTCAGCCCAGAGGGCCGAGATACCGGCCATCAGGATCGGTACCATCACGCGCAGGGAGGCCCCGATCGTCTGCGACGAGGTCAGTGCGTTCTGGTCGGTGATGAGTCGTGTGATCGACATCAGGGCGAGACCGAGGAAGGCTGCTGCGATCATGATGTTGCGATGTGAAACGCTCAGTGCTGCTCGCTTCGTCGAGAGCGTGGTGACATCGGGTTGAAGTTCTGTAGTGCTCATGCTGTTGCGACCTCCGCCTCGAGGGAGTGGTGGATGAGCGAGGCCGCTGCGAGCTCGGCCGTTCGCTTGTTGAGCCAACGGATGGTCGCCTCGTTGATGATCACCACGGTGAGCACGGTGATGGCCTGGATGAGCTTCACGATCGAGCTAGGAATGCCGTTCAACTGCAGCTGGGCAGATGTCGAGTCGAGGAAACCGAACAGCAACGCGGCACTGACGATGCCGAGAGGGTGATGCCGACCGAGCAGCGCGACAGCGATGCCCAAGAAGCCCAACTGGGTGGGCGTGGCGGTAGGGCCGTAGGCGTAGATCTCACCGACGACGCTCTGCATGGCCACCAAGCCGGCGATACCGCCGGAGATCAGCAACGAGATGAAGATCATCTTGTTGGCATCGATACCGGAGGTGCGCGCGGCGCCAGGGTTGATGCCCGACGAGCGCAGGCGGAAACCGAAGCGGCTCTTGAACACCAGGATCCAGTACACGAAGACGACGAGCAGCGCGACCAGGAACATGCCCCCGAGGCGCCCCTTCACGATGTCGGGCATTCGACCACTGGGTGCGATCAGTACAGACTTGACGTTGAGGCCCGATTCACCGTTGTCGCGGAAGAAGTTCTCGAACAGCCATTGGATGACCGACAGCGCGACGTAGTTGAGCATGATCGTCGAGATGACCTCGTGGACACCACGAGTCACCTTGAGCACGGCGGCGATGCTCGCCCACGCGGCACCCGCAACCATCGCGACCAGCAAGATGACGGTGACGTGCAACGGCGCAGGTAGGTGGATCTTGCTGCCGACCACGGCGGCGATCAGGGCTGCGAAGAGGTACTGGCCCTCGACGCCGATGTTGAACAGGTTCATCTTGAAACCGACGGCCACCGCCGTTGCGCTGAAGATGAGCGGAGTCGCCCGCTTCATCATTTCCAGCAGCTTGTCGCTCTCGGTTCCGGTCTGGAAGATGGTGTTGTAGGCCTGCCACGGGTTCTTGCCGGTGATGGCCAGTAGGACCGCACAGATGGCCAGCGCGAGGACGACTGCGGCCAGTGTGCTGGCCACCGTGATCAGCCCGGTTCTCAGCCCGGTGGCCTTGCTGGGTGTGGAGATCTTGTGCAGCCCCGACTTGAGGTCTGCGCCGATCGCCAGTTTCGGCTGTTGTACGTCGTCGGCCATCAGACTGTCTCCACCGTTCCGCCTGTCATGTAGGTACCCAGCATTTCCGGTGTGGCTGTAGCAGGGTCGAGGGTGGCCGTGATGAGGCCGTCGAACATCACGAGGATGGTGTCACTGAGGCCGATCAGCTCCTCGAGATCGGCGGAGACCAGCAGCACCGCCAGTCCCTCGTCGCGTGCGCTGCGTATCTCGTTCCAGATGGCGGCCTGTGCGCCGATGTCGACACCTCGAGTGGGGTGTGCCGCCAGGAGCACCTTGGGTTCGCTGGTCAGCTCGCGGCCGACCAGGAGCTTTTGCTGGTTGCCGCCCGACAGGGCGAACGCCGGAACCGTCTCGCTCGGGGTGAGAACGCCGAACCGGTCGATGATCTCGCGGCAGTCGGCCTTCGCCGCCTTTGCGTCGATCAGCGGACCGATGTTCAGGGCAGCCTCGTGCTCGCGGCCCAGGAGGCTGTTCTCCCACAGCGGCGAGTCCAGCATCAACCCTTCGCGGTGACGGTCGAACGGGATGTAGGCCAGCCCCGCATCGCGACGGTGGTGCGTGCTGGACCGCGAGACATCGTGACCGCCGACCTCCACCACGCCGGTTGACGGCAGCAGGCCGAGGATGGCGGTGCACAGTTCGAACTGGCCGTTGCCTTCCACGCCGGCGATGCCCACGATTTCGGACGCGTGCACCTTGAAGGTGGCGTCGTGTACCAGGTCGCGCTGCCCGGGGGCCTTCACCGTCAGGTTGCTGACGCTGAGGCGCACATCGGTGGAGATCTCGCTGTCGCGGCCCTCCGGAGAGGGCAGCTGGGAACCCACCATCAGCTCGGCCAAGCGTCGGCGATCGGTGTCCTTGGGTAAGACGGAGGTGACGGTGGTGCCCTGTCGAATGACCGTGATCTCGTCGGAGACGGCCAGCACCTCGTCGAGTTTGTGTGAAATGAAGATGACCGTGGCGCCGTCGTCGACGAGGTGGCGCAGGGTGACGAACAACTCGTCGACCTCTTGGGGGACGAGCACAGCGGTGGGCTCGTCGAGAATCAGAATGTTGGCACCGCGGTAGAGAACTTTGAGGATCTCCACCCGCTGGCGCTGCCCGACGCCGAGCGCCGCAACCGGCAGATCGACGTTGACGCTGGTGCCGACGGCCTTGGCCAGTGCGATGACCTTCTTGTGCGCAGCGGCGAAGTCGATGCGCATGCCCTTGGCGGGCTCGGCGCCGAGGATGATGTTCTCGAGCACGGTGAGGTTGTCGGCCAGCATGAAGTGCTGGTGGACCATGCCGATGCCGGTGGCGATGGCTTCGCTGGGTGACTTGAACTGGTGCACGACACCGTTGACGGTGATGGTGCCAGAGTCGGGCTGATGCATGCCATACAGCGTTTTCATCAGCGTCGACTTGCCGGCGCCGTTCTCGCCGACGATGGCATGAATGGTGCCGCGCCGCACCTTCAGATCGATGTCGTGGTTCGCGATCACGCCCGGGAACTTCTTGCCGATCCCGGTGAGCTCGACCGCCAGCTCCGTGGGCGGGTTGTGTGTTCCGTCGGTCATCTGTGCCCTATCGCTCGCATCGGCCCGTTTTAGCAGAGTCTCTGGTTATAGCAGAGTCCCTGGTTATAGCAGAGAGCCCGGGGCGCAAACCCCGGGCTCTCAATCACTTCACTTCAACTGTGTTTGATCAGGGCTTCTTCGGAACGACGATTTCGCCGCTCACGACCTTCGCCTTGAGGTCGTCGAGTTGTGTCTTGAACTCGTCGAGGTAACCACCCGAGGTGGAGTAGCCCACGCCATCGACACTGAGGTCGAAGACGTTGAAGCCGCCGGCGATGTCGCCGCCCTGGACTGCCTTGATGGTTTCGAACACCGCAACGTCAACCCGCTTGAGCATCGAGGTCAGGATGTGCTTCTGCTGCTCGGGGGTGGCGGTGAGGTACTGGTCGCTGTCCACGCCGATGGCCCACTTGTCGGCCTGCACGGCTGCGTCGATGGTGCCGTTACCGGAACCACCTGCGGCCGAGTAGATGACTTCGACGCCATCAGCGAACCAACCGAGTGCGATTTCCTTGGCCTTGTCGGGCGAGCCCCAGGCAGCGTTGTCGCCGGCAGCGCCGAGGTACTGCGACTTGACTTCGATCTTGGGGTTGACGGCCTTGGCGCCTGCGGCGTAGCCGGCCTCGAACTCCTTGATGAGGTCGATCTCCTGGCCACCGATGAAGCCGATCTTGTCGCAACCGCACTTGAGAGCGGCGGCGGCACCGACCAGGAACGAACCCTCGTTGGCAGCGAAGGAGAGAACCTTCACGTTCGGGGCTTCCTGGTAACCGTCGACCCAGCCGTACACCGTGCCGGGGTTGGCGGCAGCGACTGCTGCGAGTGAGTCACCGAAGGAGAAACCAACGACGATCACCGGGTTGTTGCCGGCAGCTGTGAGGGCTTCCAGGTTGGGCTTGCGGTCGTCCTCGACCGTGGCCTCGATCTCCTGGACGGTTGCGCCCAGTTCGCTCTTGGCCTTGTCGGCGCCACGCCCGGCGGAGTCGTTGAACGTGCCGTCACCACGACCACCGGTGTCGAACGCGACACCGACCTTCAGGTCGCTCGGGGCAACCGAGTTGGCGGTGGATTCGGCAGGTGCCTTGGTGGTGTCGGTCGTCGCCTTGTCGTCGCTACATGCGGCGGCAATCAAGCCGAAGGTGGCAATGAATGCCATCGCGGCTACGCGCTTGGTATTGCGCATTTTTCTCCCCCTTGGAGTATTGGTTTTTGTGGATGGAGTATCCACTCCAAAGCCTAGCCGCGGCGGAACGCTGCGCTTCATCGCTCACCGGGTCGTAACCTGGGTGCGATGTCGATGTCACAAGGGGATCGAGGCACCCCGGGTCGCCGAGGGAGGCCCACCCAGCGCACCTACCTGGTGCGCCGTCTTGTCGTCGGCGCTGCCCTGCTGGTCGTGGGAGGGACGATCGTCGCCGTCCTCACCAGCGTGTTGGGCGGTGACGACACCACGAAGGTCGCGGCGGTCGAGCCCACCATCAACACGATCATCAGTGACGGTAGCGCCACCACGTTGGCGCCCAGCACGACCACCACCACCGAGCCGCCGGTGAAGGAAGTGGTCGCCCCGTCGCCCGCCGATCCTGCCGAGGTGTTGATCCTCGGCGACAGCGATGCCGGCACGTTCGGGCCATACCTGCAGTCGCTGCTCGACGCCACCGGCATCGTCACCACCAAACTCGATTACAAGGTGTCGTCGGGTCTGTCTCGGCCCGACTTTTTCGACTGGCCGGCGCACATGCGCGAGGTGGTGCCGCAGATCAACCCTGACATTGTGATCGCGACCTTCGGGGGTAACGACGCCCAGGGTCTGCGCAACCTCGACGAGTCATGGGCAGTCGCGCGCGTGCCGTCGGCGGACGACAGCGAGTGGCGTGAGGAGTACGGCCGCCGGGTCGGCGATGCAATGGACTATCTCAGTGACGGCAATCGCACGCTGATCTGGGTGGGCATCCCCAACGACGACAACCCTGATGTCACGGCGCGCATGCAGGTGCAGGACGAGGTCGTGCGTGCCGAGGCGGCGAAGCGACCAAAGGTGGTGTTCATCAATACCTGGAAGCTGTTCAGTGGCCGTAACGGGGGGTGGGCCGAGTTCGTGGTCGACCCACGCGACGGTGTCGGCAAGGACGTTCGTGCCGATGACGGTTTTCACCTCAATCAGAACGGTGCCGAGATTCTGGCCATCAACATCGCCGAAGCTGTCACGACCGACCTGCGAGCCCGCGGCGCCGACATCTGACGGCGACCGGGGTCACTGCTGGCGGCCGCGTTGTTGGATCTCGAGTCGTCGTGCCTCCACCTTCTCGGCGCTGAAGTTCTCGCGCTGCCAGCGGGCGGCGTTGCCGGCTTCGATCTGCCAGCCATCGGCCTCGCCGGTGATCTCGCCGTACGTGGCGCGCATCTGGCGCACGCCCGGCTGGTCGTTGCCGATGATGTCGCGCGCCAGCTGCCGGGTGAACGGCAGCAGATCCGCGTGTGCCACGACATGGTTGACGAGACCGAACTGCAGCGCTTCGTCGGCCAGCATGAAGTTGCCGGTGAAGCTCATCTCACGGGCGCGGCGCACGCCGATGGCCTGTGGTAGCAACACCGTGAGGCCCCAGCCGGGCATGACGCCGACGCGGGAGTGGGTGTCGCCGAATTTGGCGAACTCGCTCGCCACCAGAAAGTCGCAGTTGAGCGCCAGCTCGAACCCGCCGGTGATCGCGACGCCGTTGACAGCGCCGATCAGCGGTTTGACCATTGCCGGGAAGGGTCCACGCACACCGTCGCGGTTTGGCCGGCCATCGGCACCGGTGGCGCCGAGGTTGCCGCCGGTGGAGCCGAGCTCCTTCAGGTCGAGCCCTGCGCAGAAGGCCGGGTCGCTGCCGGTGAGGATGACGACGTCGACATCGTCGCTGGCATCTGCCTCGCGCAGCCGTTGCGGCAGTTGGCGCAGCACATCGCTGGACAGCGCATTGCGCGCCTCTGGACGGTTGAGGGTGATGGTGGCGATGCGTTCGCTCACCTCGTAGAGCACGACGTCGGACATGGCCGCGACGTTGTCACACGTCAGCGCAGATCAGCGAGGCGCACCAACGTGGTTGCGATCCACCCGCCGAGCACGCCGAGGTGGTCGTCGAGCAATGTGTTGGCACCGTCGGCAAGTGTGATCTCGGCCAGCTCGTACAGGCCCTCGTATGTGACTTCCACAGCGTGCTCCGCCACGTCTCGCATCTCTTCACCAA
Source organism: Ilumatobacteraceae bacterium (assembly GCA_035432905.1). GTDB lineage: Bacteria > Actinomycetota > Acidimicrobiia > Acidimicrobiales > Ilumatobacteraceae > UBA668. The sequence continues at coordinate 34,226 of DAORTY010000021.1, forward strand.
AGGCCGTCTCGATGGTGACGCCGGCACGCTCCAGCCGGCCGTCGCCGATCAACGGGCTCAGTTCCTCCGTGGCCCCGTAGAAGCGCGATGGCTGTGGGGTCTCACGGAGGTTCTGCACGCGAAACACGATTTCGATCTCGATTGCCGGCAGCCGGTCGAGCACCTCGTCGACGTACCACTGGCGATAGGCCGTCTGGCTCCACGATGGCCAGTCGAACGTGATGTGCGCCACGACGTGGGGTGGCAGACCCTCCCCGGGAAGGCCATAGCTGGTCTCCCAGGTGAGGTCGCCGAGGAGGATGTCGGACTGGAAGTGCTCCTCGAACGGCTGCCGTTCGAGGAAGGCTGCCTCGAACGCATCGCGCAGCGCACTGATGGCATCGGTGAAGACGTGATCGAGCATGCGGACGTGACGGTAGCGGGCGACATGACGTATCTGAGTACGGTTGTGCCCATGTCGCTCGTACTTGTCGATGTGGCCGACGGTGTCGCCACGCTCACGCTCAACAATCCCGCCGAACGCAACACGCTGACCGCCCCGATGGTCGCTGAGATCATCGCTGCGATGGATGAGATCGAGGCCAACACCGCCGTTGGCGCCCTGGTCGTCACCGGCGCTGCACCTGCTTTCTGCGCCGGCGCCAACCTGGGCAACCTCGCCGAGTCCAGCAAGGAGAGCCTCGGTGGCATCTACGAAGGCTTCCTGCGCATTGCCCGCAGCCCGTTGCCCACCCTGGCAGCGGTCAACGGCGCAGCGGTCGGCGCCGGCATGAACCTCGCGCTCGGCTGCGACGTGCGGCTGGCTGCGCGTCGCGCCAAGTTCGACACCCGCTTTCTCCAGATCGGCATCCATCCAGGTGGCGGTCACACCTGGATGCTGCGTCGCATCGTCGGCCCGCAAGCCACGTTCGCCAGTGTCGTGTTCGGCGAAGTGATGGACGGTGCCGAGGCCGAGCGAGTGGGGCTCGTGCACCGTTGCTATGACGACGATCAGCTGCTGGCTGCGGCCCAGGCGATGGCTGCCCGTGCCGCCACCGCGCCGCGGGAACTGCTCATCGAAGTCAAGAAGTCGATCCAGGACATGGCCGACATCGACAACCACCCCGATGCCGTCGACCGTGAGCTGATCCCGCAGGTGTGGAGCACGCGCCAGCCGTGGTTTGCCGAGCGCATCGCGGCGCTGCAGGCGAAGATCAGCTCCAAGAAGCCCTGACTGACACGGGCCGGCCAGGGTTGGGTCGAAAGCGCGCAGAACTGTTACCAAAAGCCCCTACATGGCCATCAGTCGTTCGTCTACCGTCTGGGGTGACAGCAAGTACGTTCCGAACAACACGGAGGTACCCATGAGCCAGCGCCATCGCAACCAAGAGGCGGCACCACCGCCGAAAATGGATGCTCAGGCCCACGCCCACAACGAGCGGCATCGCATCAACAGCGAACTGCATTCAGTTGTGGCCCAGGTGAGTGCGGGCTTCGAGCCCGACGAGGTGCATGAACCCGGCAGAGCCTGGGTTCCACCGCATCACCACGATGCCGAACGCGCCAAGAAGGGCGCAACGGCAAAGCCGGTGCGCCACTGGAAGCTCAAGGATTGGAAGCGTCGCTCGAACGTCCGCAAAGCGAAGGCGCAGCAAATGCGCCTCACCGCCGAACAAGCCTGAGACGACCATCCGGTCGCCTGCGCTTCACAGCCAGGCGGCCGTCAGGTCGTCTCGCCTGGTTGACCACTCCTCGGCGGTGATGCCGTAGCGGATGTGGTCCTCCCAGGTGCCGTTGATCTCGAGGAACCGCTGAGCGATTCCCTCATCGCGCAACCCGAGCACCTCGACGACACGCCGACTGTTGAGATTGCGCGGCACGATGCAGATCTCGACGCGGTGCAGGTGCAGTTGCTCGAAGGAGAAGCGCAGCAGGGTTGCGACCCCCTCGGCGATGTATCGCTGTCCGGCCTTTTCGCGGTCGATCCAGTAGCCGATGGTGCCACCTTGCTGTGCGCCACGAACGACACCGTTGAGGTTGATCTCGCCGGCGAAGTCGGCGCCGATGAACACGCCGAAGCCGTATGCGATTCCCACCTGACGGTCGCGGTCACGGGCGTTGCACCGAGACACAAAGGCATCGCGGTCGCGGGTGGGGTCGAGCAGATTGGCTGGACGCAACGGTTCCCATGGGGTCAGCCATTGCTCGTTGCGTTGGCGCACTTCGCTCCACTGTTGCCAGTCGCCGGCGGTGAGCGGGCGCAGCATCACTCGTCGACCGTACAGACGCACGGCCGCGCCTGACGGCATCGACGGGTGGCCGTGGCCGCGCAGGCTCATTCGTCGACCTGGTCGCCGGTGATGCGCAGACCGCCGGCCTTGAGCCCGCGCAGTGTCGCCACCAAGGCACAGCACACCCCGAGCACGTGGTGCACTTCGGCTGCGGGCAGCCCGGGGTTGTGAAGCCGGTCCTGCTCGGTTTCGGTGGCGAGGGTACGAAAGACCTCCTCGATCGCATCTCTCGGCTCGTCGAATGGCAGCCCTTTCGGATGACCGAGCTCGGTGTCCACCAGCGCCTGTAGGCCCGGCCCGCAGACCTCGATCCTGTCGGCGAATACTGCGCTGGGCACCTCTCGCGTCACGTCCTCGATGTGATCCATGAACAGACCGATCGCGTTGGTCAGATCCTCGGGAAGTGGAGGGTCACCTGTGATCATCTCGGCCAGCGTGTCGGTGCCGAGTGCCACGATGTAGCTGGCGCCCGATTCGTCATCGCTGAACACACACGATTGCCGACCGAGGCTGATGTGCAGCGTGGTCACTCGAGTTCTCCCTCCGCAAGGCGCTGAGCGACCCAGCGCCCGACCGGGTCGTCGCCGCCGGCCAGCAAGTAGGCGTAGTGGGCGTGCAGGCACTTGACGCCTTCGCGAGTACCTGCCACCCCGCCCGACGGGCGCGGGCCGGTGTGATCCGGCGGGATCAGTGCCTCGCGTTCGGCGGCGTAGCGAGCATGGACGGCGGCGATCTCATCGGCAGGAATCGCTGCTTCTGCGGCGCGCACTCCGCCCGCGGCCTCGAGCCGGCTGACCCGACGGAGCGCGTCTTTACCGGCCAACCAGTAGAGGGTGGGCATCGGCCGCCCGTTGAGCATCAACGGATGGTTGCGAAGCACCACCGGCCCGCCACGCGCGTCGCGAACAACAACTTCGAACAGACTCTCTGGCTCGCGACCGAGAAGTTCGGCAACTCGCGCTACGTCGGGAGAGGCGGCACTGGCGGCCATGGTCGGCCTACGGACTACTTGGTCAGGCGGCGCAGGATGAGCAGCAGCAGCACCAGCCCACCGAAGAACGGCAGTGCCTTCTTGATCATTGCCGTATTGGCGACATCGCTGAGCTCGATCGGCTCGGCCGCCGGGCCGTTGATCTTGCGCACGGTGGGTGCTGGCTGAGGTGCCGCATCAGCTGCCGGTGCAGCAGCGGCCGCGGCGACGGGCTCCGCAACCACGGTGGCCGCTACCGGTACCGCACCTTGCGCGTCGAGCATGGTGTTGAGGTTGTGGGCGAAGTCGGTCATCAGCTTCTCGCTGGTGTCGCGGATGACGCCGAGCCGGCCGA
>DAORTY010000022.1:0-37604 GCA_035432905.1 Ilumatobacteraceae bacterium
CACCCTCAAGCGCAACCTGTCGAAGGACAAGACCTTCTACAACTGGGCGCAGGAAGTCGTCGGGGGAAAGCAAGCCACATTTCGTAAGGACGGAGCAGTAGCGCTCCACGACATGTCCGGTGCCGAAGTCGGGCGCTGGGAGTTCACCATGGCCTTCCCGAAGAAGTGGTCGGCCTCCGACCTCGACGTGGGCAGCGATGATCCCATGGTCGAGGAAATCGTATTGGCCGTCGAGAGTCTGAAGAGGTTGAAGTAATCATGCCGAGTACAGAGAAGTACGAAGACTTCCAGGGTTCATTTTTCGGTCTCGAGATCGACGCAGTGAAGCTTGGTTTCTTCACCGCGTGTTCCGGTATCAGTATCGAGTTCGACGTAGTCTCACACAAGACGGCTCAGTCCGGTGGCAAGCACATCGAACGCAAGATTCCGGGTCGCCCGAAGTACGGCGAGATCGTCATGAAGCGCGGTTACTCCACCAACAAGGATCTGTACGACTGGTTCGACTCGGTGGTGATCGCCAAGAAGTTCGAGCGCAAGACTGCTGCCATCGTCGTGTACGACCGCACCGGCGAAGAGGTGGCGCGTTTCAACATCGACAAGTGCTGGCCCTCGAAACTCGGTAGCTCGGATCTCAGCGCGAAGAGTGATGATGTCGTGATCGAGGAGGTCACCTTGCAACACGAACTCCTCACGTGGAAGTAACGGCTCGGTGGGTTTGCAGACTGAGTTCGGCTTCACGCTGCCCAAGGGCTACGTAGGCCACGACGGCACGCTGCACCGACGCGGTGTGATGCGGTTGTCGACGGCACGTGACGAGATCGAGCCATTGCGCGATCCTCGCATCACGGGCCCCGACGACCCGTATCTCACCATCTTGGTGATTGCACGCGTGATCACCGAACTCGGAACCCTCGACCATGTGGGCGACGGTGAGGTCGAAGGCTTGTTCGCTGCCGACCTCGCATTCCTTCAGGACCTCTACGGGATCATCAACTTCGGCGACCCGGCCGACGCGGCGGCGTTGCAGCGAGCGGTGCTGCCCGTCGGCTACGACGACAACGACACGGTCGACAACGACACGGTCGAGAACGACTCGGTCGTCGAGGCCACCGCCATCGACGTCGATTCGGCTCCGACGGAGTCGGATACGACAACGCGTCGCCAGCCCGAGGCGAGCACGTCGAAGCGGCGCTCCCGCATCGAGGAAGTCACCCCACACCGAACGCCATGAAGCTGTACCCCGAGCAAGCACTGTGGGATGAGGTCGTCTACTTGGCGTATCACCTCCACTGGGGAATGGATACGTTGCTCGACCTCGAGCACAGCGATCGCGCACGGCTCGTGCGCAGTGTCGCCGACCTGAACGATCGAGCCTGGGAGGCGTTGCGCCGTGAGCAATGATGGGTTCTACGAACAGCGAACACACGGCGCGGCCTTTCTCGTCGAGGTCGACGGCATCGAGATCGGATGGTTCAGCGAGGTGAGCGGCCTGACGGTCGACATTGCGGTGGAAGACATTCAAGAGGGCGGGGAGAACAGCTACTCGCACAAGCTTCCTGGCCGGATGACCTGGCCCAACATCGTGCTCAAGCGTGGCGTCACGCAGAACGACTCGTTGCTCACGTGGCTCACCAAGTCATCTGGCGAGGGGTTTGCTGCGGCGGGCAACAAGTTGACGAGATCGAGCGCCGCCATCACCTTGCTCGCTGCCGACGGCACACGGCTGCGGGCATGGAACTTCGACGGCGCATTCCCCGTGAAGTGGACCGGCCCTTCGTTCGCGGCGTCGTCCACCGATATGGCAGTCGAAGAACTGGAGATTGCGCACCATGGATTCCGCGCCCGCAACCTCTGAGGTGTCAGCGTCCGCTCGCGCCGAGTTCGGCCGCGACCTTGCGCATCGGTCGCTGCCACAGGTGACGGTCATCCGCCGATCGGCGGTGCAACCGGGTTTCATCGCTCGGCGATCACTGGCGTTCGGCAGCTACATCGGCCAATCGCAGGTATCGCGCTGGAGCATCGGTGCGACCATGCAACGAGGCGCCTTGCCCGTCCGCCCACCCATCGACTACTGGCCATGGGCCACAGCCGACGAGCCAGAGCCTGTGCACGTGCCTCGCTTCGAGCGATCACTCCCTCGAATGGCCACCTTGCGTCGCAACACCGATGCCTCTCCAGGGGCAATCGTGAAGGCAATGCAACCACAGACGATCGATCTCGGGCAGGTTGGTCAGAAAGCCCCGAAGCGCAACGAGATGGAATCGTTCAAGGCGATGCTCGAGCGCACCGGGCACATCCCGCCCGGCGATGGCGAGACTCAAAGGCCCGTGGGTGAGCCGCGAGTGGCGACCGAGTCGCGCGGGGTCGCCACTGCATTGAAGTCGGCCGGGCGACCGTCGTCCGCTCAGCCCGATGGCGCATCCGTGGCCGCGGCCGGCCTGGCCGCTGCTGCTGCGGCAGCTGTCACCACCTCGAGCGCCCCCGACACCGTGCGGCGCGCTGCGGCGCGTCCCGCTGCAGCCAGTACTCGCGGTTCTCGCCCTGCGCCCGCGGTCGTCCCGACTTCGCGTTCCGACGTGTCGCGTTCCGACGTGTCGCGCTCCGACGTGGGTTCGTCGACGGCTGGCTCGGCCACAGGTGCCGTGCAGGCCGCTGACCTGGCCGCTCACATCCAGTCCTCGCGCGCCGTCATGTCAGCAGCCGGCAGCGTTGCCCGAACGGCCGTCGAGCCCGCTGGTACTGCTCAACCGCGAGTGGTCGGCCAACCGTTGGCGGGTGAGGCGTTTGTCACCCGGCCAAACCCCACCCCAACGACCGGGGATCGCGACCTCGACTCGGGAACACCATCGAACTCGATGGCGTCGGACGCGTCGGTCGTGCGGCGTTCGGTCGCACAGGCGATGCCACCGAGCGTCTCGAACGACGATGCCGGTCGAGGCACCGTCACCTTGCCGGGTGTCATGCCGGCACGGTTGACGTCGTCGACCGCTGACCGGGCCCGGTACCGGCCCGCGCCCGCCGTCGCCACGCCGTGGCCCGGTTCGACCGACGCATCCGGGCCACCGGCTGCCGCGGCGCATCCCCCGCAGAGCCCCACGTCGAGCCCAGCATCGCCTGGGCAACCGGGGTCGGCTCTTGCCGCGACCGATACCGCGACCGATACCACGACCCAGGCCACGACCGGCGTTCTCATGAGCTCGTTGGTCGAACGGCTGGCGCCGTCTCCGCCGGCAGTGGGCACAGCCCACAGCGAGTCCAGCGTCGAAGATGTTCGTCGCACCAGCTCGCCGAATAAATCCGCGCCGGGTGCTCCTACTGCGGTCGCCAGCAGCCCCAACTCCACGCCGTCGGCAGTGGGGTCGAGCAACACGTCAGCGACAACCTCCAGCGTGTCACCCGGCCCCGGCTGGGTGGACGGGCGAGCACCCGGTGAAGCTCGTCGTCAGCGACCGGCAGCAGCCGACGTCCTGGCCACCGCCGAGTCGAACCCGCAACTCGACCAGCTGCGCAACCCGCAAGCCAACCCGCATGCCAACCCGCATGCCAACCCGCCACCATCGGTCGCGCCGCAGCTGCAGGCGATCCAACGATCCACCCAGGTCGACGCGCTCGATCGGCCGGCTCGACCGGAGCGCCCCACCCCGGATCGCTTCCTCGACGTGCTGAACGCGGCCTCCACCTCGTCGCTGCGGCCGCTTCCCTCGATCTTCGCGCCGATGGCCCAGGCAGTGGTCGGGCGCACCGATGTCATGGTGCGCGACGACAGCGGCGCACGGGCCGCACTCGCTGCCGTTGGCAAGCGAGCAGCCACCATGGGCAACACGATCGTGCTACCCGACCGCGCCGGTGCAGCGACTGACACCGCCGTGCTCGCCCACGAGTTGACTCACATTGCACACCCGTCACCGCTGCCTCGTTTCTACGCGGATGACCGGCCTTCCGCCGAGGAACGCCAAGCCGACGCTGTTGCACAATTGATCCACCGTTCACCGACGCTGCGCGCTGCGACACCTGCGACCCCCGTTGCCCCGCCTGCCCGACAGGGCCGTCCCCGCGAAACCGCACCGCGCCCAGGGGGCTCCACCGCGTCGCCGACCATGTCTGGCGCGACGCCAACGACGCTGCGACGCAGTACGACCCCGACGCGACCGGCAGTGTCCAGCGCGACCACAGACGCGCTGTCACTGACCCCACCTCCGCCGCGCTACGCCGCCGCGCCACCGGCAACGCCGGGCCACCCGATCGGCGCCGCCACGGCCAGCCGCGGGTCGAGGGCGCACCGATCGACAGCGGTGACCGTCAGCGCGGAGACTTCCGGTGGCACGGTGCGCCGCTCTGGCGCTGCGACTCAGTCGTCGACCACTCCACGGCGTAGCGCCCTGACCGGCGCAGGCGCAGGTGCAGGTGCTGCTTCACTTCCCATCAGACGAGCACTCGCGCAGACTCCCGACAGCGATGTGGGAGTTTCCGGCGTGCAGGACCGGAACACATCCTCGACGATCGGGGTGCCGATCATCGACAACATGACGACGACTGCCGGCGTCGTGGAGTTCGTCGACTGGATCGTCGAAAGGGTCGAAGATCGAGTGATCGCCGAGCTCCAGCGACGTGGCGGCCGATTCAAGGAGGATTTCTGATGCCAGTCAACGGTCAGTTACAGAAGGCATTTCTCACCACGGAGAAGAACGAGCGCATCGAGTGCATGTTCAACCCGTCCAAGTTCACGTTCTCGATGAGCAACAGGTGGGACGCAGAGCCAGTTGCCGGTGCAGGGGCACCTTCGAAGAAGTACAGCGGCGCGCAAAGCGGGAAGTTCAGCCTGAGCCTGGTGTTCGACACCACCAGCACGGGCGCATCCGTCACCACCCACACCAACAAGCTGTTGAAGCTGATGGAGATCGACACGTCGCTCACCGACTACGACCCGCAGCGCAACAGCGGCAGGCCACCGTGGGTCACCTTTCACTGGGGGACATCACTGCACACGTTCAAGGCGATCACACTCAGCCTCGACGTCACCTTCACCTACTTCTCCAGCGAGGGCACGCCACTGCGTGCCAACGTGGAGGCTTCGTTCGAGCAGTTCGAGGCCGATCAGGTGTGGGCCCGCCAGAACCCGACCAGTGGTACCCCGAACCCGCAGCGAACCCATCAGGTGCTGCCCGGCGAGACACTCGACCGCATCTCGGCGCGCTACTACGGCGACTCCACTCGCTGGCGGGCGATTGCCGCAGCGAACGGCATCGGAGATCCGCTGGCCCTGGTCCCGGGTCGACTCCTCGCAATTCCTGACCGGATCGACACATGACGGATTTCATCGAAGGTGGTGTCATCGCCCGCCCGCTCATCAAGGTGAAGGGCACGTTGCTCGGGCACGAGGCCATCAACAGCTTGTTGGACTGTCGACTCGACATGGCGCTGAACCGGCCCGGCCAGGCGGTGCTGCGTTTCTTCGACGACGAGTACGCGATGCTCGACAGCGATCTGTTCGCCGTCGGTACCGATGTCACAGTTGGGTTCACCACGGCGTCCGATGACGTCAGACCCTGCTTCGACGGTGAGGTCACCAGCGTGGGTGTGGAGTCAGGTCCGCGCGACGAGCCAGTGTTCACGGTGACCGCACACGACCGCGCACATCGGCTGGGACGCAACAGTCAAGTCACCACGTACTCGAACCAGAAGTACAGCGACATCGTCACTGCGATTGCATCCGCGGCTGGCATGCAGGTCAATGTCGCCGCTACCAATCTCACGTTCCAGTATTTGCTGCAAACGACGAACGCGGCGGCGATGTTGAACGAGATCTCCGCACGAACGGGCATGGCCTGGTGGGTCGACGGCAAGAAATTGGTCATGAAGCGCCCAGTAGCGGGCGCATCTGGCGTGGCCGTCGTCGAGCGTGGTAACAACTTGCGCAAACTGCGGGCGATGTCGTCGTCATCCAGCGTCACCGATGAGGTCGTCGTTCGCGGCTGGGACGCAGCCAGCAAGCGGTCCATCGTCGGCACCTCAGCGTCCAAGCCAGTGGCACTCGCCGACTCGGCGTTCGTGTCGAGCACCCGTGCCGGTATTGGCGACCTCAAGAGCAAGCGCACCGGTCTCACCCGGTCCTCCCTCAGCCAGAGCGAGGCGGTGGAGATTGCCACGGCACTTCATGAGCGCAGCATGAGCGACGAGATCGACGTTCGTGTCGAGACCGAGGGCAATGCGCTCATCGCCGTGGGTTCCACAGTTGAATTGAAAGCCGTCGGTAGAAAGCTCTCCGGCAAGTACTTCGTGTCGTCGGTGGAACACACCTACTCGGTGTACGGGTACCGCACCCGCTTCACGTCCGCCGGCACCGCTCCGGCCACGCTGGTCGACTTGTTGTCCGGTGGCAGTCCTGTGCCGTGGCACCGCATGGGCCCGGTGGTCGGTGTCGTGTCCAATCTCGGCGACGGTGACTTCGCCGGCAAGGTGAAGGTGAATCTGCCGCTGTTGGGCGACAACATCGAGAGCAACTGGGCACGAGTGATGTCGGTCGGCGCCGGGGGCATGCGTGGCTCGCAGGTGACACCCAGCATCAATGATGAGGTGCTGGTGATGTTCGAGGACGGCGATGTTCGCCGCCCCGTGGTGATGGGCTCGGTGTGGAATGGCCGCGACAAGCCGCCGAACGTCGTCGTGGAGAAGGGCAAAGTGATCGAGTGGGTCACCAAGTCCGGCGCGGGTCACACGCTGACGTTTCGCGATGGAGAAGCTGACAACAAGCGGAATGTGGAGGTCATGTTGGCTGACGGTGTCACCAAGCTGATGCTGGGCACCGACAAGGTCGATGTGGTCGCGAACGGCAAGCCGCTGCAGGTGAAGTCGGGCGACGCCACCATCACCATCACAGCGAGCGGCGACATCGAGTTGAAAGCAACGAACATCAAGCTGACTGCCGACAATGATGTCACCATCGCCGGCGCCAACATCAAACTCAACGCCAGCATGAAGGCGGAGGTCAAGGGCAACACCGGCGTCGACCTTTCCGGCACAATGATCAAGGTGGCGGCGACGGGCATCACGGAAGTGAAGGGTTCGCTCGTCAAGATCAACTGACGACACGACAAATGATGGATATGACTGAAATGACGAGTGTGAGATGAGCAACGCAGCAGACTTCATCGGGAGAGGCATCATGTTCCCGATGCGCGTGGACCAGACCGGCTCCATCGCGCTCAGCAGCGGTGCCGACGATCTCGGTTCATCGATCCACATGGTGCTTGCCACCGCACCCGGCGAACGACTGATGCGACCGAAGTTCGGCTGCCGCATCTGGGAGTTGATGTTCGAGCCGATCAACGCGAACACCATCGGTCTGATGGGTGTCGCGGTTCGCGACGCACTCGGACAGTGGGAGCCACGCATCGACGTGGAAGACGTCGAGGTGGTGCCCGACACAGGAGCCGACGGCAAGGTGGACATTCGGGTCACCTACCGGGTGCGATCCAGCAACGATCACCGCAACCTCGTATTTCCCTTCTATGTCATCCCGAAGGAGGACGAGCAATGAGCCTGCCCGTCCCCAATCTCGACGACCGACGGTTCCAGGACATCGTCGACGAGGCCAAGCGCCTGATCCCCGTCTATTGCCCCGAGTGGACGAACCACAACGTCTCGGACCCCGGGGTCGCGCTCATCGAGTTGTTCGCGTGGATGACGGAGATGACGCTCTTCCGGCTGAATCAAGTGCCCGACGCGTTCTACACGAACATGCTGAACCTGATCGGGTTCGAGCCGTTCCCGGCCAGCGCAGCGCGAACCGACCTGACGTTCTGGTTGGCCGGCGCTGCAGCAGAAGCGATTGTCATTCCACAAGGTACCGAGGTTGCCACTGCCGGCGACATCGGTGAGCCGCGTGTGTTTGCCACCGTCGGCGACCTGGTCATCGCGCAGCCGACGCTTGTGACGGCTCTCACCTCCCACGGCCCCGATCAATACGCGGAGGTGTGGGACGAGCTTCGAATCGAGCAGGGTTCAGTGGTCTGCTTCCCGGAAGAGCCACTGGTCCCCGGGGGTACCTTTTACCTGGGCTTCGACAGATCGCTGGCAGGAACCGCCCTGCAGCTCACCATCAAGGCCAACGTCGAGGGGATCGGCGTGCTCCCCGAAAACCCCCCGCTGGTGTGGGAAGTATGGGAGGGCGAGGGCTGGATCAGAGCGCGGGTGCACAGCGACTCGACCGGCGGTCTGAATCGCGACGGTGCGCTGGTGCTGCTGGTACCCGCCGCGCATGAAGCGCTCACGTTGGGTCGCACGCGTTCGTTTTGGTTGCGGGCCCGTCTCACAGTGCCGCAGTCAGGCCAGCCGTTCTACCGCGCTTCGCCACAGTTGCGCACGGTGAAGGCGGCCAGTGTCGGTGGCTCGATCACTGCCGAGCACAGTAAGGCCATCGTCGACGAAGTGTTGGGGCTCAGCAACGGCCGCCCGGATCAGCGTTTCTCGCTCGACAACGCGCCCATCCTGGTCCGCCGTGATGACGAACGGATTCTGGTTGCCACCGCCGGCGAGATGCAGGAGTGGACCGAGGTGGAGTCGTTCGTCGACTCGGGACCATTCGACCGTCACTACTCGTGGAGCTCCGCCACCGGCGTGGTGTCATTCGGCCCCAACATCCGATATGCGGATGGGTCGACGCGTCAGCACGGGGCGATGCCCCCGGAAGGCGCACGTATCATCGCCAACAAATACCGCTACGGCGGTGGCGCTGCCGGCAATGTCGGCGCCGGTCGCCTCAGCGCCCTGCGCTCATCGATCGCGTTCATCACGCGCGTCGACAACTTCGAGCCGGCGATCGGCGGTGTGGACCCCGAGACCGTGGAAGGGGCGAAGCAGCGCGCGCCACAGACGTTGCGCGCCGGTGCCCGCGCGGTCACGGCAGAAGACTTCGAGCGGCTGGCAGCGGAGGCCGACCCTTCGGTGGCTCGCGTTCGGTGCCTGCCGCCCGAAGCCAGCGGCGGACCGATCCGATTGATGATCGTGCCGTCTGTGAAGTCGACTCCCGATTCGCAGCACCTCGACGAGTTTGCGTTGTCGCCGCTGCTGCTGCAGCGACTTGCGACTCACCTCGACGAGCGCCGAATTCTCGGCTCTACCATCGAGATCGGTACCCCCTACTACCAAGGCGTCACGGTGGCAGCGATGGTGGTCGCCCGTCCCGGTCGGCCTGCAAGCCTGGTTCGCGACCGTGCCCTTGCCGCGCTCTACCGCTACGTCAACCCGCTGATGGGTGGGCCCGATGGCAACGGTTGGCCATTCGACGCGGACCTCAGCTCCGCCAACGTGTTCCAGATACTGGAGGCGGTCGAGGGTGTCGAGCGCGTCGAAGAAGTGCTGCTGTTCGAGTACGACCTACGCAATGGTGAGCGCATCGGCTTTGGTCGCGAGGTCATCAACCTCGAGCGCGACTCGCTGTTCTTGTCTGCCATGAACCGTGTGGTCGTGCGATGAGGAGAGACGACTGGCTGCTTGCGCAGCTACCCGTGGGAATGACCGAGGACGACTTCCTGGCGCGCTTCGTCTCCATCTTCCAGAACATCTCGAATCGAATGTTGCACCACGCCGACACGATGCAACACATCACCGATGTGGCGGTGGCGCCCGACAACATGGTGCGCGCGATTGGTTCCTGGTTCGGCCTGGACTGGGTCGACTCTTCGCTGCCCGACAGACTGCAACGGATGATCGTGTCCGAGTACGTGCGCAGCATGGTGTGGCGCGGCACCAAGACCGGATTGCAGCGGGTGCTGCAGGCGGTGACCGGTGCCCCGGTCATCATCACCGACTCCGGCGGCGTGTACGCCGAAGGCGAGGCACCCGACAGTGCACCGCACGTCGTCATCATCGCCCGCGCATCATCGTGGGCGACGGATGCCGATCTTCATCGAATCGTGCGCGCCGAGCTGCCCGCGACGGTCACCTACGAACTGCACTTCGACCCGCAACCAGGTATCGGAACCGCCGCATGATCACCATCACATGCCCAGACTGCGGAAACGCCACCATGTTCGACAGCATGCGCCGCGGCGCCGACGAGTTCTGCCCGCACTGCGATTTTCCACTGTTCTGGGTGCGCACCGACATGCCCACTGCGTCACTCGGTGAGCTGGTTGACGCCACTCGCCGCCGGCTCCCAGGTACCGGGGGGCGCACCACCATCGGTACTCGCGTCTGCCCGGAGTGTGCCGAGCTCAACCGGCTCAGTGCCACCCACTGCCAGCGATGTGGCGCCGATCTCGACCCGCCGCCACCTGCGCCGGAGCCCGAACCCGAGCCAGAGGTGGTCATCGTTGCGCCGCCGCCACCACCGGTGCCACAGCCCATTTGGCCGTTGTGGGTCGCCGTTCTCGGTGGTCTTGCGCTATGGGTCGGCTACCTCTTCATCGTCGCCTGACGGCCCGACCGATCAGGGCGTAGGCGGGGGAGGAACGGGAACCGGGATGTCGACGGGGGACCCGGTCACTGCCCCGGTGGCATCGACCGACACGGCGAAGTCGGCGCTGAAGTTGCCGCCACTACGCACCACCAGCCGGTACGAGCCCGGCGCCACGGCCGAGAACGAGAAGCCAGTAGAGGTGGAATTCACTGACTTCGATCGCAGATTCGTCCCTGGGTCGCAGTCCCCGGTCGTGACACACAGGTACACCTTGGCGGTGGCGGGGCTGACAAGTCCGGTGACCGTGCCGGTGATGGCGTTGGCGGTGAGCGCCACCGAGACACTCTGTGCCGTCGCCGTGTACGCCGACGGCAGATCGGCTGTGCCGGAAAGGGTGAGGTACCCGGGCGCGCTGACGCTCCACGCACGGCCAGCGTTCTCGTTGATGACGAACGTGACCTGACCTGCCGTGCCGGTCACACCGGAGAACGTGATGGTGGGGGTGGTGGTCGGCGTCACCGCGAACGTGAAGGTCAGGGGGCGAAGAGTGGTGAGCGTGACGTTGCTACCGGTCAGGGTCGTGCTCCCACCGACAGCCACCACGATGCTGGCCGAACTGCCGGTGCCAGAACCCAGCTTCTCGGCGGCGATGGTGTAGGTGCCGTAGCCGATGCCGCTGAAGCTGAAGGCTCCATTGGCGTCGGACTGCTTCGGCGCGCCGACGGCGACGCCACCCTGCAGAAGTGTGACATTGGCGCCGGCCACCTTGGCCACGCCCTGGAGGACGTCGCCGCTGATGGTGCGCAATGCTTCCAGCGCGATGCTCAGCGGTGCGTTACCGCCAATTGCCGGATCGTGTGTCCCAGTGGCGGGCACTGTGCGTGCAGCAAATCCTGTTGCCGAGACGTCGAAGGTGTACCCGACGTCTGGATCGAGCCCGGTGATGGCGAACACCCCGGGCGTGCTCTCGACGATGGCGACGCCAGTGGCCGGCGTTGCGGTGACGGTGGCGGTGCCCCCGGGTGTGCCGCCGACGGTGAGCGTGACGCTGGCCAGCGCCTTCAGATTCAATGTGGGTGCCGAGATGGTCTGACCAAGTGTGAAGGTATCGACTTGTTCGAGTGCCCCGACGAAGCCAGTGGCGGAGGCCCGTACCGAGTAGTCCTCGGCCGAGGCGACCACGAACTGATACGCACCATTCACGTCTGGTGTTGCGGTGTCGACGACGGCACCGGCAGCGTTCAACAGTTCGACACCGTCGGTCGTGGTGAACGCCACTTGGGTCGTCGCGGTGGTCAACTCGAACGCGGAGCCCGTGATGATGGCGACGGCGGTCACCGGCACGGTACTGACCTCTGTGGTCGAGCTGGGCTCGATGTTCACCGACAGGTCACCGGCGGTGGTGGCCGTGTAGTACAGCGAGTTGATCACGATGGTGTAATCGGCGCCCTCGGGACGAACTCCGACGAACTCGTAGGTGCCCTTCTTCGGGGCGGCGAGTTCTGTGGCCGGGGGTACGACGGAGCCGTCCGGAGCGAGCGCGGACACCGTGAGTCCGGAAACAGGAGTGCCGCTGTTCGTCAACGTGACCTGCCATGTGCGGTCAGTGGCCACCAACTCGACCGGGTCGACCGTGGTCGGTCCGACACCGTTGGCGGTCACGTCGACGTCAGCAACATCGGTGAAGCCGTCCACCGGCGTGAAGTGCAGCGTGTGATCCCCAGCGGCAAGACCGGTGAACGAGTAGCCATCAGTGGTGGCCCCGGCGGTGGGTGTGATCACCTTCGTGGTATCGGGCGAGTCGATCTGGTTGGCTTCCGTGGCGTCGTTGGGTAGGCCGTCGCCACCGCCCGCCTGGGGCACGTGGTACGTGCGGTCGATGGTGATGCTGGCGGGTAGCGGTACGGCGTGGCCAGCGAGGTTGCGGGCGGTGACGGTGCCGACCAGCGAGGCTTGAGTTTCGGGCATCACTGCGCGACGGCTGAGCGTGCGGGCTGCTTCGTCAGCACCTCGCGGTGCCTCGATGGTGGCGATGACGGGGAACCATCCGTCACGGGTCAGGTCGGTGGGGTCTGCTTTGCGAACGATCAGCAAGTACGAGCCGGGAATGATCGCGTTGCCGGTGGTCGGGCTGAACGAGGCAATGCCGGTGATGGCATCGGTGGTGGTGGAGTAGGTGGGTGACGTCAATGCCGCCTGCGCCACAGTGGTGCCCGCCGGCCACAGCCCGACCGTGGCACCCAGCACCGGGTTCTCGCTGACCGTATCGGTGACCACGGTGAGCTCGAACGTACTCGAGGCGATGTCGAGGGCTGCGGACGCGTCGACCTCGGTGTCCACCACCGCCTCGTACACGACGCTGCGTGACACGAAGTCCGGGTGGCTGTACGTCACCTTGTAGTAGCCGTTGTACAGCCCGTTGACCAGGAACGAATCAGGGGGGCCTGTCGTGTGTTCCACCGTCGGGAACAGCGGTGTCGGCAGTGGCGTGCCGCCAGCGTCGGCGACCTCTTCGACGGTGACCTGCAAACCACCCGCCCACGTGAGTGCCTCGATATCGGTCGGGAGGATACTCGGGGGCCTGAGCAGCCCCGTGACGCTGCCGCTGATGCTACCTAGCTGTGGCAGCGTCACTTCGACCCGCAACCGAGTACCGGCAGACACCTGCACCGGGATGGACCGTGCGTCGATGCCGGTGGCAAACGCTGTGGTGTCGTCGTCGGCGAAGACCTTGTAACTGGCCGTCGTCAGGTCGTAGCCGTCGGCGGCGACGGCGAGCTGATAGTCAACGGGTACGGCAACGGGACTGACGGCATCCACCGAGAGCCCGTGCAGCAAGGCTCTGCCGGTGGCGTTGGCCACCACATCGGTGGCCGCAAACGTGGGATAAACGGGATTCGGGCTGACCTGCGTGACCGCGACAGACGGATAGTCGACGAGACCGACTTGGTACGTGCCAAGGGCAGTGCCATCCGAGGCCTTGAAGGTCACCCCGACTTCAGCAAGGTCCACGTAGGTGACCGGGTCGACGGATTCGTCGACGTTCGGACCCACGTACTTCGAGTCAGCGGACTCGCCTTGCGCCAACACCAGGTTGCTGCCGCTCACGGCGCGGTAGTCGAGTTGCCAGGTGCCGGCAGCAGCCGGGTCGATGGTGAACGTGCCATCGGTGTTGACCGCAATGTCTGTTGCCAGCTGACCTGGTGGAGTGGCGTGCACCACCGCCTCATTGATGCGGTTCACCGAGCTGCCCGTGATGAGGAGCATTGAGCCGCGGATGGACCCATCGAGTGGGTGCAGGCGAAGATCGAGAGGGCCCACGGCGGTGAATGGTTGCGTGAAGCCGGTGGCGTTCGAAATGGCGCGAGTGCCTTGATCGACGAGCAGGTCGAACGACCCTGGGTCGAAGTTGGGGGGCGCCACGTTGTAGGTCGAGGTGCCCGCCACCTGCTGTTGGCCGGTGGTGGAGAACGTCCACACACCCTGACCGTTGGCAGTGGCGCTGATGTTGCGAGGCTCGGGTTGTGGATCGCCAGGCACCACCGTGGAGCTGCCCGGCCCGTCTGTGTCGATGCCCTGACCCGCCTGGAAGCCGACGATCACACCGTTGGCGGCGACGATCGTTCCGCCGAGCAACTTCAGCTCTTGGGTGCCGGCGTCGGTCCAGGCGACGGTACCGGTGAGGTCCTGGGGATCATCCGCCAACACGATGGCGAGCGCTCGGTCGTCGTAATTGCCCGCCAGGGGCATCTGCAACGCTTGCGGAAGGGGAGAGTCCACCTTGACCACACCCGGCGCATCCGCCACCACCGAGCAGCTGCCCAGTACTCCACTGCTCGGGACGGTGGTGTTGGCGAACATGGTGCCGACGGTGTTGCGATCGAAGACAAAAGTGGTGAGTGTGTCGGCACCTGAGGTGACGGGAATGATTGCGGCGGTTGCCGTCAACGTCCCACACTTCAACCTCACGGTGAGTCCGGTGATCGCAGATGTCGCAGGGTCGAACACGACGGAGGTACTCGACGAGGGGACGAGCACCACGCCGGTGACTTTGGGGAACGGGAACACCGAAATGTCCAGGACCGGGATCGGGGCATCACTGGCCGTGACCTCGAAGCCGCCGACGTTGCCGGCGCCATCGGGGTTCGCGGCATAGCCCGGTGGCAGCCGGGGGTTCGCACACGCGCTGTTCGTGTCGCCCGCCGCGCGGCTGAACCGCAGCACGTAGTTGCCGGACAACAGCTGCAGGCTGAGCCCGACTTCCCAACGGATTCGACCCTGCACCTTTTGTGCACCCGGTGCCACCTCGACAGAGCCGGCGCACGACAACGTGCCCCCGACGTCTTCGTAGACGAGCATCCGATAGTCGGCGAGCGGCCGCGATGAGATCAGCTCCGTACCGACCGCCTGCGCCGGCGCGAGGCCATCGACCACCTGGCCGAAGGCCTGGCCGTACTGGGCCATTCCTGCGGCAATCGGTACATCGGTGAGGCCGACGGCCACTCGCGGCTCGACGAACGGGCGGTAGTTCGGCACGTTCACCACTAGTTCGTACACTCCGACCGGGACTGCCGGAACGGTGATGGACGTCGCCGCACCGAGCGGAGCCGGAGTGATCGGGGCAAGACGACCGGCAATATCGGTGAGGGTGATGGTGGCGCCAGCGAGTGCGGCGTTGTTGCTGGAACGCTTGACGGTGACCGACACGCTGCCGGTGGGGTTGAGTTGGGCTCGCTGTTGGAACACGAGCGGAATCTCACCGAGGTCCAGCTCCTGGCCGGCGGTCACCGTGACCAGTCGCGAGTCGGACAGGTGGTCGTAGCGGCCGAAGGTGATGGTGTATGTGCCCGGCGGCAACTCGTCGAGTCGGAACGACCCTGCATCAGGTGCGACTGCGGTGGATGCTCGCACCTGGAGGGTGTCGACGCTGATCTGTACTGCCGCGTTGGGAAGCGGCAAGCCGTGTGTGTCGCCGAGCGCTGCGACGCTGGTGACGAGGCCGATGACGGAGGCGGTGGTGCGCACGAGATCGATGGGGGTGGCGGTCTCGTTGCCACCGACATCGATCAGCAGCGTTTGAGTGATGTACCCGGGGGCGGTCGCGGTGACGGTGTAGGTGCCGCCGATCTTCAGCTCGGGAAACAGGAAGGAACCCGTTGCGCCGGCGGTGAGGCTCGTGGTGGTGGTGGTGGCCCCCTCACCCGTGGCCGTGAGCGTGACGCCGCCCATCGAACCCTTCGAGTTGTTGACCACCCCGGAAATGGAGCCCACACCCTGGGTCATCGTGAACGAAAGGTTCCGTGAACTCTTGCCGACGTCGAGAGTGTTCTGCCCGACGAGGGTGCCGTACCCGGCATGCACGGCGGTGATCGTGTACGTCGCCGGCGTGCTGAGCCCCTCGATCAGCCACGTGCCCTCCTCGCCCGGAATGGTGGACGTAGTGGTGTTGAACGTGAGGGTGCCATCGGTGACGGTCAGATCGACACCGCCCAGACCACCCGAGGCGGAGACCACCCGTCCCCCGAGTGCACCGACCGCCGCCTTCAGTTCGACATCGAGCTTCAGCGGGCTGCCGTCATCCTTGGGCGTGACCAGGAACGACTGTGTGTCGAAACCTGGTTTTGAAAAGCTGACCTCATAGTTACGTCGTAGCGGAACATCGTCGATCGTCCAAATGCCGTCGGTGTCGGACTCGGCGAGTTTCGGGGTGACGGCCAGCGTGGCGCGGTTCTCGGAGAGACTGTTGCCCGCATAGGTGCCGTGGCGGGCGGACCAGAACTTGCCCTCACCGACGATCGACGGATGAACTCCGTCGACGAAGGGGGCCATCATCGCTGCCGCTGCTGAGGTGAGAAAGCCGGCGGGCGTCTGCTCGGGTGCCTGCTCCGCTGCCTGCGGATCGTCCGTGGTGGACACCAGCGACGTGAGGGTGACGAGCACCTGCTGGTCGTCACCCGTGCTGCCGGCCTTGACGACGCCGGTGAAGCGGGTGGAGGTCGGCGCGAGCACCGACTGCGGGTCGGTGCCGGGCGCTGTGCCGGGTGCACCCCCGGGAGCGCCGGCTGTACCGGGCGCTGAGGTGCCGGTCGTGCTGCCATCGGCGCCCACTTCGCCGGCCGGGGTGTCGGGTGTGCCATCGCCGTTGGTGTCGACGAGCGATTTCTTGCCGGCGTCCGACGCCGTTTTGTCCGCACGCATGACCCAGAACGCTGCGCCGCCCAGAAGTGCTGCCCACAAGGACAACACGACAATCACCGCGGTGACGCCGCGGATTCCGCGGGCGATCACCGGTCGCTGGCGGAACACGAGCCGCGTGTAGGTCGGCTGCGCGGACCCGCTGCCCTCCACGTTGACGATGTGTTGGCGCTCCTCGCCGCGCCACATGCGCGGGGCACGAACCCGACCCTGCACGACAACCGTGTCGCCGGCAGGCACCGAGACACTGCGTGGTTCGAGCTCGACGTCGAGTGTCGGGCCATCGGCGGCGAGGTCGACGAGCGCCGTATCACTGCGACGGTTGATGACCTCCACCGAGAATCGGGCGCGTCGGCGACCGCGTACCATCGAGGGAGAGGTGCGGAGCAGCACTTGGTCCAGCGAGGCGACCCTCACGACCAATGGTGCCAAGGCCACGGTGGGCTTCGCTCGTGAACCCGACGTGGCGGCGAGCGCCCGAGGTACGCCGCTGGTCTCGGTGGCGCGGGCGGTGACCATCACTTCGATCGCCACCGCATGTTCACCCGGTGTCATTGCCTCGGGCACATCGACATCCACGCTGACGTCCAGCGCATCGCCGGGCTGCAGCGGTGCCCACGGCACGCCAGCTGGTGGGGCATCGGCGGTGAGGCCCACGACGCGCACGGAGAACGACAGAGCCTGCGAACCATCGTTGTGCACTCGGACCGTGCATGGCACACGTGTGCCGGGGCGAGCTGTGACCACCGGCGTCAGGGTGTCGACGCGCAACGGTGAGCCACCGTTGCCACCAGTCATCGAGTACGAGTGCTCAGCCACCGATCAAGTCTCCCACCACAATGTTCTGACCGGGCACCGTCAGCACCAATTCATTGTCAAGAACTGCGACGGATGCGGGGTCGACGTAGACAGCGACGATGAAGTCGGCCGGGGCAGCAACTTCGAGGAACGCGTAGGTGCCGTCAGCGAGTGTCGTGGCCGTCGCGATAGGAATGCCTGCGGGGAACTGTGCGGGAAGGTACAGCCGAACCTGGACGCCGGCGATGGGCATCAGTTGCGTGGTATCCACCACCCTGCCGCTCAGCGATGCCTGCTGGCCCAATTGGAGATCGACGCTCAGCGCCTGGCCGGGCTGCACGGTGACGAGTTGTACCACCGGCGACGCACCCTGCAGTGAGGCGGTCAACGTATAGGTGCCCGGGTCGACTGCCGAGAAGCTGAAATGACCGAGTGGGTCGTGTGCGGTTGCCAACGTGCGGGTGCTGGCACCGTTGGTCAGTGTCACGGTGCTGGTTGCGACGAGTTGTGAGCTGACGTTCACGACGGTTCCCGACACCATCCCCTGTGAGGACGACATGACCACGTCGATGCCGGGGACGTCGACGGGTGAGTTGCCACCCACCTCCACCAGTCGAACCTGGTCGACGGCGCCGTCGGCCGAGAACGTCAGGGTGTACGTACCCGGTACGGGCATCTGTTCGAAGCGGTAGCTGCCAGGAGCGAGCCCGCTGGACGATGGCTGGGTGATGGAGCGAGTGGCCAGCGACACACTGCCACCGGTGAGCGTGACAGCGACCCCGCCGAGTGGCTGGCCACTGCCGTCGAACACCGTGCCCGTGATGGTTCCCGTGGCCGGCTGTAGAGCCCAGTCGGCTGTTGCTGTGCCGTTGGCGGCCAGGCTGAGGGTTCGTGTCTGCGGCTGGTAACCGACGCGCGTGACCGTCACCGTGTACACGCCGGGAGTGGCCAAGTTGCGCAGCACGTACGTGCCGATGGGAGCCTCGGTCAGCGAGACCGTGGACACCCGGTTCGTGCCGTCGGTGGCCTCGACGGTCACGCCGCCCTTCGCCGTGTTGTCGGCAGTGATGGAGCCACTGATCACGCCGTCGCCGGGTCGCAGAACGATCTCGATGTTCTCGACAGTGGCCCCGGCGCCCAACTCGATCTGGCGTGTCTCCTGCGCAGAGCCTGGGCGTTCAGCGCGCAGCTCGTACGTGGCGGGTGATGGCACCGACGAGAGCACGAAGCTTCCATCGGCAGCGACATCGATGCTGCCCACGACGGCGGGCACATTCGGATCCGACAGCCCGGGTCGCACGAGGGTGATCTTGGTGCCGGTGACATCGGGAGCGATCACGCGCCCGCTCACGGTGCCCGGTCTGCCGCCGAACACCATCGGGGGCAGTTCCTTCACCTCTCCCTTGGACACTTCCACGTCGATTGCCTCGGCGAAAACGCGGCCGCTGCTGTACCACAGGTCGCTGAACCCGGCTCCCGTGAACCGCAGGCGGTAGGTGCCCTCGGAGAGCCGTCCGAAACCGTACGACCCATCGTCGGAGGTGGCCGCCGATGCAATGGGCACGGTGCCGTCACCACTGTTGTAGAGCATTGCCTGCACGCCGGCGATGCCCTCGTTGGTGGTGGAGGAGACCACCGAACCCTTGACGGTCGCGGGTTGCAGCGACACGGTCTGGCCGCCGCCACTGCCATTGTTGAGTGCTTCGTTGACGACGTCGGCGCTGACAGCTGCCTCGTCGACCACGCTGTTGAGGGTGCGACTGATGACCGCCGCAAAGACTGCGGCCGCGGCCATCAGGCCGATCAGCGACAGCAACCAGCGGCTGATGCGTGGCCGTTGCAAGAAGGTGCCGATGGTCTCGGCGCGGCCGACGGCAGTTGCGCGGAACGTGAGGACGCGAACCTTGGGCGCGCCGACCCACGGCCGCTTCGACGTGACGTTGGCCTGCACCACCTGCTGCTCGCCCGGAAGCAGGTGCATGACCTCGGGCTCGAATCGGAACTCGGCCAGTTCCTCCGGGTCGATGGCGTCGGGCACCACATCCACGGCGGCGTTGCCCTGGTTCACCACCACCATGGCGAACTGCGCCGTCTTACCGCCGGTGATGGTGACGGGATCGAGCTGCAGCGATACCAGTGGACGATCGGCGACGAACAGCGAGCACGTGCCCAACGCGAAATCGCTGGGGTTGTTCTCGCTCTGTACGTGGACGCTGATCTGGCGAATTCCGGCGGGGAAGTCGTGCGGTACGGCGAGGTCGAGCGTCACCTGGCCGATGTCGCCGGGAAACAGCGACAGCCGATCAGGGGTGGCCAGCACCCACGCCGCGTCGAGGCCGTACACCCGCAACGAGTACGCATCGATGACATCGGCGGTGTTCGCGACCGACAGCGTGAGTCGTACGGACTGTCCGCCGACCGTTTCCACGTAGCCCGGCGTGACCGATGCGACGAGGGAACTCATATCGCTACCAGGTCGACGTTTTTCGGAAAGTCGACCCCGCGCGCGACGTCGATCAGCACGATCCGGGTCGACACGGCAGCTCCGCTGATGGTGAGCGTGTAGGAGCCCGGCTCCACATTGGAGAACGAGTAGGCGCCGCCAGGGCTGGCGGCCGTCACGACCGACCTGGAGGTCGTGCCGTCAGCGAGCACCACGTTGAGGCCAGCGCGTGTCACGCCGCCCACGGTGATGACACCGGACACCGTCGACGTGGATGGTGCCATGACGGCGTCCAACCCACTGATCGGACCGGCGGCGGTGAGTGACACCCCGATGGTCGTGGTCTGGAAACCCGTCTTCGAGAAGGTGATGGCATAGGTGCCGGGAGCGATGAGGCCTGCCACCGAGTAGCTGCCGGTGCCGTTCGCGCCCCCGCCTGTGGTGAGCGTCGAGGTGTCCAGCTGCAGCCCACGACCCTGGACCACGACGGCCACACCGCCGATGAGTTGACCGGTGGACGATCGTACGATGCCCGACACCGTGCCGGCGCCGCCCACCAGTTCCGCGGTCAGCCCCGACCGGCTCTGGCCGCCGGCGAGTTCGAGTGCCAGCGTCGCGGAGGTGTACCCGTCGAGCGTGAACGTGAGCACGTAGGTGCGTGGTGTCTCGAGGCCGTCCAGGGTGAACTCGCCCACAGACCCGATCGTCGGTGTGGTGACCGTGCGCTCGATGGTGCCACTGCGCACCACCACTGTGACGCCGCCCAAGGGCCGTCCCGCGCCGTCGACGGTGCGACCCGAGATGCTGCCGTTCGCGGCGGTGAGGCTGGCAGTGTCCAACACGACGGGCTGCCCGCCGCCGACTTCGACCTGGGTGACCTGCGCGTCGAACCCTGGGCGTTCGATTCGTACTTCGTACTGCGACGGAGCGACGAGGTCGGGGATCGTGAATGCGTCGCCGGTGGTCAACGTCACCGGCGGCTGCGGGTCCTGCCCGGGTGCTGGGATCAGCTGAACGCTGACAGTCGCGTCGCCACCTCCACCGCCGACCTGGGGTGCAGCGACTCGGCCGCTGATCGAGCCGCTCATGCCCTGGATCTTCATGCTGACACCGGGCAGGGTCTGAGCGGGGGTCAGCGGAGTGACTACTGCATCTGCCTGCAGCTCGGCGGCGGGGAACCACATCGGTGCGAATCCCGCAGAACTGAACCTGAACCGATAGCTGCCGGGTAGCAGCGCGGCGATGGTGTAGTTGCCGTTGTCGCCGGTTGCCGCCGAGCCAACGAGGATGGGTTCGCCGTTGCGGTCGGAGCGGAAGGCCTCCACGGTGATGCGCGGCAGCGGTTCGCCGGTGCTCGCTGCCGTCACGGTGCCGCTGACGGTGGCCGCGACGTCGGCGAGATTCACCTGCCGAGCGCCCGTGGGCCACGTCTTGGACACCGTCTTGGTCGGGTCGGCGCCGGCGCGGAGGTACCGAATTGCGAACAGGAAAATGACGGCCCACAACGCAATGATGAGGATGAGTACGAGTGCAGTGATCACCCCGCGAGGGATCCGTGGCTTTTGGATGAACCGAGCTGCGGCCTGTAGCTCGAGCGTCGGCGAGGTGGCGGTGATCTGGATGGACCGCTCGACGCTGGAACCGACCAACGGACGCTTGCCGTGGGCCACGATGGTGACCTGGCCTGTGTCGCCAGGGGACACGAGCAGGGTCGGCGGCGACACGCTGCACTCCAGCGCGCGTGTGGGGTCGAGCGCGACGACTGCGAACTCTGAGGCTGTGTTGCCCGTGTTGTGCAACATGGCTTGAAAGCTGGCGTGGGAGCCGGCCTCGACCAGGCTGGGTCGCATCTCGAGTTCGGCCAGTTCGACGGGGTCGACGATCAACCAGACGACGTGGTCGACGACACGCTCGGGGTCAACGGTGGAGAAGACGCGAACGGTGATGGCGGATTCGCCGGCCGGGCAACTGGGTGGCACGTCGATGCGAAGTCGAATGGTGCCCGACGTCTCGGGAAACAGGGTGACCACTGGTTGTTCCAGCTGTACCCACGCCGGCTCGAGGCCGATGACCAACGCGCTCAACCCGTCGATGATCGACGATGTGTTGGTGACTTCGATGTCGAGCGATGAGGGCACGCCCGGTGTGAGGCGAAGCGTCTCCGAAGCCAGGCTGGCACGCATCAGCTGACCACGACCCCGCCGTGTTCGGGCACGACGACCGTTCGCGGCGGATCGAGTTCGATGGTGAGTGTGTCGCCGGTTCGGGCTCTCACGATGAACCGCCCCGTGGGGTCGAGCGTGGCGGACCCGCGAGGGGAGTGGACGCTGCATCCGGCGGCGCCAGGTATGCGCACCTCGCCGGCAACCCGGCGCGACGATGTGGTTGCGCTGCCATCGCGGTCGACGAGGCCGATTCCGATGTCGGACACTTCGGTGGCGGTGGGGCGACCGAGACCCGTGTCCACCTCGGTGACGATGACCATGTCGAGCGCCGGTTTGAGCTGCCCCTCGAGCGCCTTGAACACGTCGAGATTCGCGTCGCCGGATCGGGTCAGCTGCACGGCCAACGGCGACAGCATTCGAAGCGGCTGTGCCACGAATTCGGCAGGGATGACGGAGTGCCCGAGCAACGTCTGCAGCAGCCCGCCGAAGAGGGCTCGCTCGTCGGAATGCTCGCTGGTCCAGGCGGTGACCAGGTAACGCAGCTCGACACGGGGCAGGGCGAGACGGCGCATGCGGACACCGTCTTGTTCGTATTCCTCCATCCCCGTTCGAGCGCGATCGATGGTGCGCTTGATGTCCCACAGGAAAAGGTTGATGGTGGGTCGGTTGAGCTTGGCGCTCCACGTGCGGTCGGGTGCCTCGAAGGAGACGTCGACATCTGCCGCGGAAAGGGGAACCATCGCACGCAGGAAGCCTTCGAGGCTCTCGTCGATGTACTCCAGCACCAGTCCCTCCCGTGGATGGTCGCATTGCCGACAGGTTCAACAGCCGACGTCGTGTCCGCGAATTGTAGCCGCGCTAGATTGCCCACATTCTGTCGATCGCGCACTCATTCATCGAACCGCGTCGGGCTCCTCGCGCTCGCCGTCTCACCGTACTGGCAATCCTCATCGCGATGGTGGCGGTTGGATGCTCGAACGATGACAAAAAGGGTGTGCTCGATCTCGCCAAGAAGGGCCCCGGTACCTGTTTGGTGGCCGCTCCCAACCTCGGGCCCGAGGTCACGGGAATCCCCACGGTGCCGTGTACCGAGGAACACAGCCACGAGTTGTATGCCGTGGTGCCCTACGACGCCGGCGACGTCTTCCCGGGGCGGGCCGCTCTCGACTCGTTCGCCGAGCGCGTCTGCGTGGCGCAGTTCGAGCCGTACGTAGGTGTCAGCGTCTTCGACTCCACGCTCACCTTTTCGTGGTTGGTCCCAACCCTGGCCAGCTGGAACAACAACGACGACCGCGACATCCTGTGTGTCGTCGGTCCGTTCGATGGCAGCTCGCTCACCGTGTCCGTGCGCGACAGCCGTCTCTAGGAATCGTGAGTGGGCTTCGACAGGCTCGCCCATCGAGCAACTCGTCGGCCCAACTCGGCGCGGTAGGCGGTGGCCCGCTCCATCTTGAGGTGCTCGTAGCCACGCACCTTGTCGGGCAGTTCGGCGATGGCGACGATCTCGGCCAGGTTCCCCGCGTCGACCAGCGGCAACAGCGCATCGATGGCAGCGATGTATTCGGGAATCATCGCGCGCTCGACGCGACGGACATGTGCCCAGCCGAACACATCGATCGGCGTGCCGCGGAGGCGACGCATGGAGCGCAACACCCAGAACACCGGCGTCGATGATCGACCCAGATGGATCTTGTTGCGCCAACCCAGCGAGCGCAGCGCCGGTGGATGCAGCAGCCAGGTGACCCTCGTGCGCGTACCGCCGACCGACCGGGCCAGGGCTCGCGACTCGGGCAACAGCAACAGGCGGGCAACTTCGTACTCGTCCTTGTACGCCATCAGCTTGTAGAGGTTGCGGGTGACCGCATCGGTGAGGTCGTCGTGGCCGAGAGCCGCCACTCGCTCTACGACCGATCTGTACCTGGCTGCGTATGCGGCGGACTGATAGTCGACGAGGTCATTGCCGAACCGTTCGAGAGAAGGCTGTTCATCGGCGGGTGTCGAGATGCCAGCGGCAGCTGCCGTGGCCTCCGGCTCGGCGAACCATGCTCGACCCCAGGCGAAGGCGGCCAGGTTCTTCTCCACCGCGACCCCGTTGAGCATGATGGCCCGCTCGATGAGATCGGGTGCCACGGGCACGAGGCCGGCCTGCACCGCGACGCCGATGACGAACACGTTGACGGTGCTGTCGTCGCCCAGTAGCCGCACGACCAGTTGCTGTGCGTCGACACGAATGCGATCGCGCGAATTGTCGTCCAGTCGATGGCTGACTTCGCCGAGGGGGAATGGCCGGTCTGGGTGCACGACCATCGACCCGGTTGCGACTTTCGCTGAATTGACGACCACCACGGTTCGGTCCGACGACAGAGTGCGCAACGTCGCGTCGTTGCCACCGACCAGCTGGTCGAACGCCAGCAAAACATCCACCGAGCCCGCGGTCGCCTTGTTCGAGGGTTGCGGCACGTCGAGCGAGAGACGTAGGTCGCTGACCACTGGGCCGGCCTTCTGCGAGAGCCCGGTCTGGTCGAGCCCGCGCACCTGGTAGCCGCCCAGCATCGCCGCCGTGCCGACGATCTGGCTGGCGGTCACGACCCCGGTGCCACCGATTCCTGACATGCGAATGGTGCAGTCGCCAGGTGCGGCAGCTGGTGGTGCCGGCAGGTCGGTGGGCGGCGTGGGCATCGTGATCGATTTCGAACGTGACTTCTCTGGCGCCACCGTCACCGTCATGAACGCAGGACAGTCGCCTTTCGTGCACGAGAAGTCGAAGTTGCACGAGCCCTGATCGATACGCGTCTTGCGACCGAATGCAGTGTCGGTCGGCTGTACCGACAGGCAGTTGCTCGTGTCGCCACAATCGCCGC
This sequence comes from Ilumatobacteraceae bacterium, assembly GCA_035432905.1. Taxonomy (GTDB): domain Bacteria; phylum Actinomycetota; class Acidimicrobiia; order Acidimicrobiales; family Ilumatobacteraceae; genus UBA668. The sequence continues at coordinate 24,862 of DAORTY010000022.1, forward strand.
AGCCCTCGCACACGCGCTCGTTGATGACCACCCGGAACGAGGGGGTGCCAATACGATCGCGTTTGCGGTCGCGGCGCTTCTCGGCGGCACAGCGCTGGTCGTGGATGAGGATCGTGCAACCGGGCACGGTGGCGAGAACCTCTTGCGCCTCGATCAGCCGGTTGCGGCCCCAGACCTTGACGCCGATCGGCAGCTCGATGCCGCGGTAGCGGTCGAGTTCGTCGGTGGTGACGATGATCCGGCGAGCTCCCTGAGCCTGCAGCACCTTGCACAGCGTGGGTACGTCCAGCTGGCCGAACGGGTCCTGGCCGCCGGTCATCGCGACGGTGCCGTTGTAGAGAATCTTGTACGTGATGTTGGCGCCATTGGCGATGGCGCCGCGAATGGCGGTCATGCCGCTGTGGAACAGCGTGCCGTCGCCCAGGTTCTGGATGAGGTGCTCGTCGTCGACGAACGGTGACATCCCGAACCACTGTGCACCCTCGTTGCCCATCGAGGTGAGGCCAACGATGTCGCCGGCGCGGCCGGGCTCCATCATCATGACCATGCTGTGGCAGCCGATACCGGCGCCGACCAGCGAACCGTCGGGGACCTTGGTGGACGAGTTGTGCGGGCAGCCCGAGCAGAAGTACGGCGTGCGGCTGACCGACAGCGGAATCAGTTGGCGTGGTGCGGGCGGTGCTGGCGCCATGCGGTCTGCGAGGCGCGAGGACAGCCTGCTGCGAAGGTGCGTCGCGATCGAGTCGGCCTCCAGCGTGCCGGCCATCGGGAAGAGCCGTGCATCGTTCGGGCCGTGCTTGCCGTGCACGAGCGGTGCGTCGACCCGGCCGCAGAGCGCGTCCTTCACCAGCCACTCGAGGTGCTGCGTCTTCTCCTCGACGACGATCACTTCCTGTAGGCCGACGGCGAACTCGCGCACCTGTGCGGCATCCAGGGGTACGGGCATCCCCAGCTTGAACAGCCGAATGCCGGCGTCGCTCAGCTGGCCGGGTGTGCGAAAACCCAGCTGGCGAAGCGCCTCGAGTGTCTCGTGATAGGTGTGACCGCTGGCAACGATTCCCACCCAGTCGGCCGGGCCGCGCGCTGCGATGGTGTTGAGTTGGTTCAGCACACCGTATTGCCGGGCGAGTTCCAGGCGTACCTCATGGAACTCGCGCTCGATGTCCACCGTGAATGGGGTGATGATCTGGCGATTGGGACGCGGTACCCACAACTTGCCGTCGACCTCCATCGTCGGAATCACCGGTGCGATGCGCTCGTGGTGCAGCTCGACCGACCCGGTGCCGTCGGCGACAGCTTCGACGACCTTGATGCTCGCCCAGACGCCGCATGCCCGCGAGAGGGCGATGGCGTGGCGGCCGAGATCGATGGCCTCCTGCACGTCGCCGGGGTAGATGATGGGCATGTTGAGATCGACGAGCGTGGCACCGCTGGACGACGGCAGTGTGCTGCTCTTCGCGGCTGGGTCGTCGCCGATCAGTGCGACGGCGCCACCCTTGTCGGAGGTGCCGGCGAACACTGCGTGACGCAGCGCGTCGCTGGCCCGGTCGAGCCCGGGCGCCTTGCCGTACCAGATGCCGATGATGCCGTCGTAGCGGCACGATTCCAGCGTGACCGCCAGCTGTGAACCCATCACTGCGGTCGCGGCCAGCTCCTCGTTGAGACCCGGTTGGAAGACCATGTGGAGGCCGTCGGCCGTGGCCAACGCGGCGGCCGCACTGACGTCGCGGTCGTAACTGGCGAGTGGGCTACCCGGATATCCGCTGATGTAGGCAGCGGTCTCCAATCCGGCGCGACGGTCGGCGCGCAGTTGTTCGTACGGCAGCCGAGCCAGGGCCTGCGAGCCGCTGATGAAGGCACGGCCTTCGTCGATGCGATACCGGTCAGCCAGTTCATAGGTGTCGATCACGGCCACCCGGTCCATGTTGCCACCTTCTCGGGCTGCTTGCGGCCCGGTCTACTTGCCCTGCAGTTCGAGCCATTTCTCGCGGGCTGCACGATGGCCCTTCGCGCCTGAACCAATGAGGCCACCGGTACGTACCTTGCCCACCGTGTCTTCCAGGTCCTTGAGCAGTTCGCTGATGTCGTCGGCGGGCCCTGCCTGGCTGACGCGTTCCAGCTTCTCGTAGATCTTGCCCAGGTTCTCGCGGAACTGACTGAACTCCTTGTCGAGTTCATTGCGTGCTTCTTCGATGTCGTTGGCCATGCGTGCACGGTAGTCGCGCGGCAGAATGTGCCGATGGCAAAGGGCGGCACACCGGCACTCGTGATGTTGGAGGCGGCGGGCGTGGCGTTCACGGTCACCGAGTTCCATCACGAGCCGGGTGAGGGGAACTACGGGCTGGTTGCAGCTCACGCGTTGGGCATCGAACCCGAGCGTGTGTTCAAGACGCTCGTCGCCAACCTGACCACCGATACCGGTGTCGAGCAGGTCGTGGCCATCGTGCCGGTCAGCGGACAGCTGTCACTGCGTGAGCTGGCAGCGTGCCTGTGCGGTAAGCGAGCCGAAATGTGCCCCGTGGATCTGGCGCAGCGGCTGACGGGCTACGTGGTCGGTGGCATCAGCCCATTCGGGCAGAAGAAGCGACTACGCACGGCCATTGACGAGACGTGCGTGTTGTTCGACACCATCTTCGTCAGTGGCGGCAAACGCGGTCTCGACATCGAGATTGCCCCGGACGATCTCGTCAGCGTCCTGAGCGCCGTTGTCGCACCGATCGGCACCGACCGCTGATTCCTCGACTGCTGCGGTACCGTTCGCTCCCATGGTGCGCGCACATTCATGGATGTTGGTGGGTCTGGTCGGCGTGATGCTGGCTGGGTGTTCGCAGGCATCGGCCGACCGGGCCGAGGCCACGACCCCTGTAGTGACCGAGACGGTGACCGAGACGGTGACCGAGACGGTGACGGCTTCCACGGCTGCTATCAGCGGAATGCCGAGCACGGTGGTGACCGCCGTGCCGGCGTCCAGCACGATCCCGGCGACGACCACCACGATCCCGGCGCCCACCACCACGATCCCGGCGCCGTGCACCGTCATCGCCGTCAGTGATTCGGTGGGCATCGACCTGATCAACAATGGCCTCAAGGATCGGCTGGCATTCGCCGGCTGCAACCTGAAGTGGACGGGCGGTGCTCGCGGCATCGAAGTCGAAGCTGGCGCCCAGGTCCTTGCCGGGGCCGCCGACATCGATGCGGATGTCGTGCTCGTGATGCTCGGCTATCACAACGCCAACTCCAACGCCCGGCGCGGACGTTTCCCGGGGCTCATCGACATGGTGGTAGAGGCAGCCGGACCGCGGCTCGTGGTGTGGCCGATGTACGGCGCCACCGACGACTGCTCAGCGAATTACAAGAAAGGCATCGGTATCGCGAACCAGAGCTTGCACGACGCCCAGACCCGCTGGCCGAACTTGCTGCTGGTCGACTACACGTCTGTCCTCGCCGCCCACCCCGAGTACTCCCAGAAGCGCTGCCCCCACCTGCTCTCGAGCGGCTCGAAGGCGGTTGCCGGCTGGCTTGCCGGCGCGCTGCGAGAGGTCGTCAACGCCGCGGCTAACGCCGGCTGACCGCTACTTGCGCAGCAGCGAATCGATTCTCCGTGCGGCGATGACGAGGGCGATGGCGGACAGGGCCACCAGGACTGCGATGTGGCCGAGCACCGACGCCGTCCAGATGCCGGCGTTGGCTGCACGCACCAAGGCGACGCCGTGGTACAGCGGTGACAGCTGCACCAGCCACGCCCACGATCCGTAGCTGGAGATGGGGAAGAAGGTGGCAGAGAACAAGAACAGCGGCATGGTCGCGGTGGTGACGATCTCCAGGTCGGCCCACCCGCGCATGAAGGTGGTGGCCACGAAGCCGATGCTGGCAAAGGTGAGGCCGATCAGCGCGCACGCCGGCAGCGCCAGCAGGCTCCACCACGTGTCCACCAAGCCGAGCGCGGCCATCACGCCCAGGAAACTGATCGCGTACAACTGACCGCGGATGAGTGCCCAGCTGATCTCGCCGACAGCCACGTCGGCCGGGCCCATCGGCGTTGCCAATGCGGCGTCGTAGATGCGGGCGTACTTCAGCCGGTGCATGACGTTGCCGGTGGAGTCGAAGATGGCGCCGTTCATCGCGGATGCTGCCATCAGCGCGGGTGCCACGAACGCGTCGTACGGCACTGCTTTGCCACCCACCGACACGTTGCCGACGAGGCTGCCGAGACCGGCGCGCATGGAGAGCAGGTACAGCAGCGGTTCGAAGAATCCGCTGACGATGATCAGCCATTGGCGGCGGTAGGCAACGACATGGCGTTCGATCATCCGGTGGGGTCGGCGGACCACCATCGACGGCGGCAGGATGCGCAGGAAGATGGTGCTCACGGGTACAACTTTCCGGCCAGTCGGCGCGTCGCGAGGACGAGACCGACCACGATCCACAGCGCCACGTAACCGAGGTGCCCGCCGACCCCGAGCCAGTCGACATTGCCGGTGGTGAAGCCGCGGGCCACCGTCACGCCGTGCCAGAGCGGAAAGATCTTGGCGATCCACTGCACCGCCGTCGGCAACTGCGACAACGGGTAGAACGCCCCGCCGAAGAGGAACAGCGGAATGATCACGAAGCGTTGGATGGCGGGGAACATTCCGTCGCGTTCGGCGCCCACGGACAACGCCATGATCGGCATCGCGAACGCCACGCCGACGAGCATCGCCACCAGCACGCTGGGGATCAGACCCCAGGACCGTGTGCGCTCGAAGAGGGTGAGCACGGCAGCGACCGCTGCGGTCGCGATGCCGCAGCGGATGGTGATCCAGGTGGCGTGGCCCAACACGATGTCGCGAGCCGACAGCGGAGTGGCGGCGATGCCGTGGTAGCCGCGGTGCCACTTCAGCGCACCCATCACCGGCCACATGCTCTCTGCGGCCGACAGGCTCATCGCGGTGGTGACCAACAGGCCGGGTACCACGAACGCGACGTAGGACGTGGTGCCCAGTGTCGTACCGGAACCCGTGTTGCGGTCGACGAGCGCGCCCACGCCGACGCCGAGGCCGAGCAGGTAGAGCAGCGGCTGCACCAACGATGACAGCACGTTGGTCTTCCACAGCCGCTTGTAGGTGGCCAGGTGCCAACTGGTGACGCGCAGCGCGCCGGGGGTGGAGATGTGTTGCGCCACTCAGTCCACCAGACTGCGACCGGTGAGCTGCAGGAACACGTCCTCGAGACTTGCCCGCCGCACCAGCGCGCTCTCCGGCTCCATGCCACGAGCGTGCGTCTCAGCGAGCGCGGCCTCGCCATCGTGGGCGTAGACCAGCACGCGATCGGGGAGCAACTCCTGGCGTTCGCCGATGCCGGCCAGCTGATGCGCCTGTGCCTCATTGGTGCCGGCGGGGAAGCGCAGCTCCAACACCTCGCGGGTGGAGTACTGCTCGATCAGCGAGCGTGGCGAACCCTCGGCCACTATGCGGCCCTGGTCCATGACCACCAGGCGGTCACACAACTGCTCGGCTTCGTCCATGTAGTGCGTGGTGAGCACCTGTGTGACGCCTTGCTGCTTGAGTCGGTAGAGACGATCCCACAGCACGTGGCGGGCCTGCGGGTCGAGGCCGGTGGTCGGCTCGTCGAGCAGCAGCAACTGCGGGTTGTTGATCAGCGACCGCGCGATGGACAAGCGACGTTTCATGCCGCCGCTGAGGTGCTCGACCACACTGTCGGCGCGGTCGCTGAGCTGTGCGAAGTCGAGCAGCTCGGCGGCCCTTCGTTTTGCTTCGGCGCGGGGAAGGTCGAAGAAGCGACCGTAGAGCCACAGGTTCTCCTGCACGCTCAGCTCGCCGTCGAGCGTGTCGAGCTGTGGCACGACGCCGATGCGGCCTCGGATCTCGGCGCCGTGCGTCGCGGGGTCGAGCCCGAACAGACGCAGTGTGCCGGAGGTGACCGGGCTGACGCACGCGATCATGCGCATCGTGCTGCTCTTGCCGGCACCGTTGGGGCCGAGGAATCCGAACACCTCACCGGGTTTCACTTCCACGTCGATGCCGTCGACAGCAGTGAAATCGCCGAAGCGTTTGACCAGTTGGTGGGCGACGATCAGCGGTTCGGACATACGGTCGACGACTGTATCGCCCGATGGTTCGGCCCCGAAGGGTGAATGCAATGGTCGCTACGTACGGTTCCGTGAATTCACGGTTCCGCGACAGATGGCTCTGTGCACACGCGAAGGAGCCCCACCTTGCGGCGGGGCTCCTTTCGAGTTCTGTGAGTTCGCTCGCTCAGCCGGCGGGCGGCGGAGGCGGCGGCGGGCTCATGCCGGGAGGCGGCGGAGGCGGCGGGGTGCCGCCACCCATGCTGGAGCCACCAGCGCCACCGAACTGGCTCTTGATCTTGTTCATGTCCTTCAAGTCGTTCAAGTCGCCACCAGACTCCTGGAACAGCAGGAACCCGCCGAATGCAGCGGCAGCGGCAGCGATGACGGCAAGGTAGATGCCGTACGAAGCACTGATCGGGTTGTCCTCACCGATGAGCAGCTTCAACAGCGTGAACAGCAGGGCAAGTCCACCGACTGCCAGGAAGGCAACCGGGGGAACCTTCGGAGCGGCCACGCCGAACGCCGGGAGGACGAGCAGGATGGTGCCGGCTATCAACAGCAGCGCCCACAAGCTTCCCCAGAGGAACCCGATGTCGCCCCAGGCATTGAAACTGAGGTCGTAGATGCCCCGGAGTTCCTTGGGGACGTCGATGGAGTACCACGGTAGGAACGAGGCAATGAAATAGACAATGCCTGCCCCCGCGAATACTTGCCCGCCTTTACTGATTTTACTGAGATCCACGGATGCCTCCCGATGTGCTCGACGATGATGTGCTCAGATGGCGAACCGTACACCTTGTAAAGCGGGCTGTCGCGCACCCTGAGGCGACGCGTACATTTCAGGGATGCCAATTGCACTGCTGTCCGTGTACGACAAGTCCGGCATCGTCGAGCTGGCTGCGGGGCTGCATGCTGCCGGGTGGCGGCTGGTCAGCAGTGGCGGCACTGCGAAGGCCATCGCCGAAGCGGGCGTGGCGGTGACCGACCTCGCCGACCTGACCGGTCTGCCGGCAATCCTCGACCACCGCGTGGTCACGCTGCACCCGAAGGTGCATGGTGGTCTGCTGGCCGACCCGACCGATCCACAGCACCAAGCCGACATGGCCGCACACGGCATCGAGGCCATCGACCTGGTGGTCGTCAACCTCTACCCGTTCGCCAGCAACCCCAGTATCGAGCTCATCGACATCGGCGGCCCGGCAATGGTGCGCGCCGCTGCCAAGAATCATGCGCACGTCGGCGTCGTCGTCGACCCCATCGACTACGGGTCCGTGCTCGCAGAGATCACGGCCGAGGGCCACCTGTCGGCAGCGACTCGTCGTCGTTTGGCTGGCGACGCGTTCGCTGCCATCGCCGCCTACGACGCGGCGATTGCCAACTGGTTCGATGCCCCGTCGCCCGATGCCACCGACACGCTGCCGGTCGGGTTGCATCTCTCGCTGGAGCGCGCGCAGACGCTGCGCTACGGCGAGAACCCCCACCAACAGGGCGCCCGCTATCGCCTGGCCGGTGGCACCAGCTGGTGGGACACCGCGGTGCAGCATCAGGGCAAGGAACTCAGCTACCTCAACCTGTACGACACCGAAGCAGCATGGAAGTTGGTGCAGCGGTTCGGTCGCCCGGCGTGCGTGATCGTCAAGCACGCCAACCCGTGTGGCGTCGCCGTCGCCGACACCATCGAGCAGGCGTACACACAGTCCAATGCGTGCGACCCGGTCAGTGCCTTCGGTGGCATCGTGGCGCTGAACCGTCCGGTGACGAAGGCCGTTGCCGAAGCGTTGGCACCCGTGTTCACCGAGGTCGTGGTCGCCCCATCGTTCGATGCCGATGCGTTGGAGGTTTTCGCAGCGAAGGCCAACCTGCGCGTGCTCAGCGCGAGCGCGCCACACGGTGTCGAACTGGACGTGCGCAGCATCGACGGCGGGCTGCTGGTGCAACACGCCGATACGGTGTCGCCCGATCGGTCGACCTGGCAGGTGGTCACCACTGCAGAGCCGACGCCCGAGCAGTGGGCCGACCTCGAGTTCGCGTGGCAGGTCTGCGCAGTCGTCAGCAGCAACGCGATCGTGTACGCCAAGGACGGGCGCGCCTACGGCATAGGCGCCGGCCAGCAGAACCGTCTGGACAGCGCTCGCATCGCAGCCGACCGGTCCGCAGGTCGCGCCACAGGCGGCGCGTGTGCCAGCGACGCGTTCTTCCCGTTCCGCGACGGACTCGATGCCGCGGCTGCGGCGGGCATCACCGCCGTCATCCAGCCCGGTGGCAGCATGCGCGACCCGGAAGTGATCGCGGCGGCGAACGAACACGGCATCGCCATGGTCTTCACCAGCGAACGCCACTTCCGCCACTGACCCCACACGCCGACTTCAGGGGGTTGGCGCCCGTTACGGGGCGGGCGGGGCGAAGCCCGAGGGGGTGGCTGGTGCCTGCGGTTCCTTGTTCTTCGCCATCGCCCGACGGATCGGTTCGACGGCGAAGGTGATGGCCACGAGCAACGCCCCCGAGAGGACCAGTGACGTGCCGCCAGCGGCAGCGGTCGATGGCTCGAGCTGCACCACCACGAAGGCCACCAGACCAATTGCCGCGAGCAGAGCCCCCAGCCAGGTGGTCGCCCGGCGATTGCCGTGGGTGCCCACGAGGCAGATGAGGAAGCCGACCACCAGCACGAGGACAGGCCCGGTGCCGCTGCCGAACTCATTGGCGAGCAGCACGGTTCCCACGAGTGCCGCCGCCAGGCCAGCGGAGGCAAGGGCGGTGGCCGTGCCGTGGTACGCCCGGCCGTCGAGCCACCAGGTGAGGGCGAGTAGCACCGCTGCGCCGAACAGGTACACCGCTCCTGCAGTACCCACGCTGCTCGTGAAGCCGGAAGGGATGAAGCCCCTCGATCGGTCGTCTGTCAACGCCCCCAACGCGAATACGAGCGACAGCGCGCCGAGGCCGAGCAGCAGGTTGCGGCTCTTGAAGCCCGGAAGGGCCCAGGCGGCGATGAAGAGTACGGCCATGAGCAGCGCGGTGAGCACGCTTCCCTCACCCTCGCTGACGGTGGCCGAGATCGCAAACAGCGGGATGCCGACGACGACCATGCCGACCGCTGCCGCCTGCACCTCGGGCAGCTGCACGAACGTGCGCAGAGCCCACGCGGCAGCGATGATCGCGAGACCCAAGGCGATGAGCTTGCTGCGACTGGGGTCGTCGCCGGCGATGGCGGTGACGATGCCTGCCGCGATGACTGCTCCGCCGATTCCGGCAACAGCGGTACGCATGCTGGGCAGCGGGCGAAGTCTGGCGTCGTCACCCAAGCTGCCGAGGAAACCTCCGGCTCGTACACCCAGCGGCAGTGGGGCACCCGCTTGCGCATTCGGATCGCCGGGGTCGGCCACTGCGGCGAACTGCTGAGTGGTCGGCGTGGTGTACGCGGTGGCGGGTGTCACGAACGGAATCACCGTGCTGGAACCCAGCGGGTCGACCTGCTGCACCCCGTTGGTCACGACGTGTTCGGTCCACGCGGCACCATCCCAGTAGCGCTGTTGGAACCGTCCGTAAGGGTCGTTGTGCCACCCGGCCGCGTGATCAGTCATTTCGCATACCTCCTAGAGATTTCGTACAGCGTGCCACGTATGGAGCACGGAACTGGGTAAAGCTGCTGTGAATGGCTCGCATCTCCGACCTTCTCGCGGCCGGGCCGGCGTACTCCGTCGAGTTCTTCCCGCCGAAGCACGAGGCCGGCTGGCTCAGCCTCGGCCGCACCATCTCCGAGTTGGAACACCTCGCCCCCGACTTCCTGAGCGTCACGTATGGGGCGGGCGGCAGCACCCGAACGCGCACCGCCGACCTGGTCAGCTGGGTGAAGCGGCAGACGGAAATTCCACCGATGGCCCACCTGACCTGTGCCGGCCACACACGTGACGACATTCGGGCGATCCTCACCGACTATCGGGCGGAGGGCGTGGAGAACATTCTTGCCCTCGGCGGCGATCCGCCCTCGGGTGACGGCGCCGAGGCTCCGAGCGACTACCGGTTCAGCATGGAACTGGTCGACGACGTTCGGGACTTCGGCGGGTTCTCCATCGGAGTGGCTGCCCATCCGGAACTGCACCCGCGGTCACCCGATCGTGCGACTGACCGACAACACCTCGCCGACAAGTTGGCGGCCGCCGACTTTGCCATCACGCAGTTCTTCTTCGACATCGACCACTACTCGATGATGGTCGACGAACTGGCGGCCCTGGGTGTGACGAAGCCGGTGCTGCCAGGCATCATGCCGATCAGCAATCTGGGGCAGATCACACGCATGGCGCACATGAGCGGCGCCGAGGTTCCCGCGTGGGTGATCGAGGCCATGGAGAAGGCCGGCGACGACCTCGACGAGGCTGAGCGGGTCGGCGTGTCGCTGGCCACCGAGCTGTGTGCGCGCCTGATCGAGGCCGGGGCGCCCGGCTTGCACTTCTATGCATTGAATCGCAGCTGGGCAACGCGGGAGATCTTCCGCAACCTCGGCCTTCGCCCCACCGCCTGAGACGGCGTAGGGTCGCGCCATGACTGCATACGAGAAGTTGTACATCAACGGCCAATGGGTGCCCTCCACCGGTACCGACACGCTGTCGGTCACCGATTCGGCAACCGAAGAAGTGATTGCCACCATCCCCGAGGGCACAGCAGCCGATGTCGACGCAGCCGTCGCCGCCGCCAAGGCCGCATTCCCCGCCTGGAGCGAGCTGCCCAAGGAGGAGCGCGCCGCCTACCTGATGAAGATCCACGCCGGCCTCGAAGCCCGCACCGACGAGATCGCCTCCACCATCGCCAAGGAAGTGGGCATGCCGCTCTTCCTCAGCAACCTCATCCAGGCCGGGTTGCCCAAGGCCAACTTCGCCATCGCCGCGCAGTTGCTGGGCAGCTACGAGTTCGAGAAGCAGGTGGGCAACTCGCTGGTCGTTCGCGAGGCCATCGGGGTCGTCGGCTGCATCACGCCCTGGAACTACCCGCTGCACCAGATCGCGTTGAAGGTCGCCCCGGCCATGGCTGCGGGCAACACGGTGGTGCTCAAGCCGTCGGAAGTCGCACCGATCAACGCGTTCATCCTTGCCGAGGTCATCGCCGAGGCCGGCCTGCCCGCCGGCGTGTTCAACCTGGTCACCGGCATCGGTCCGGTCGTCGGTGAGGCCATCTCGGCGCACCCCGACGTCGACATGGTCAGCTTCACCGGCAGCACGCGCGCCGGCAAGCGCGTGGCCGAGGTCGCCAGCCAGACCGTGAAGAAGGTGTCGCTCGAGCTCGGTGGCAAGAGCGCCAACGTCATCCTCGCCGACGCCGACTTCGCCAAGGCCGTCGCCGACGGCGTGGGCAAGTGCTTCCTCAACAGCGGCCAGACCTGCACCGCGCTCACCCGCATGCTCGTGCCCCGCGACCGCCTCGCGGAGGTCGAGGGCATCGCCGCGGCCACCGCTGCCGCGTTCACCCCCGGCAACCCGTTCGACTCGAGCAGCCGCATCGGGCCGCTCGTCTCCGCCGCTCAGCGCGAGCGCGTGCGGGGCTTCATCCAGAAGGGCATCGACGAGGGCGCGACGCTGCTCACCGGCGGCCCGGCAAGCCCGGAGGGCCTCGAGCAGGGCTACTACGTCGCACCCACGGTGTTCAGCAACGTCACGCGCACGATGACCATCGCCAACGAGGAGATCTTCGGCCCGGTGCTGTCGATCATCCCCTACGACACGGAGGAGGAAGCCATCGAGATCGCCAACGACACCATCTACGGCCTCGCCGGTGGTGTGTGGGGCGAGGCCGACCATGCCAAGGCGGTGGCCCGCAAGATCCGCGCCGGCCAGGTGGAGGTGAACGGTGGTGCCTTCAACGTGATGGCCCCGTTCGGCGGCTACAAGCAGAGCGGCCTCGGCCGTGAAGCCGGCACCTTCGGACTCGAAGAGTTCCTCGAAGTCAAGAGCCTCCAGCTCTAACCCTGCCGCGTTGCGTGCCATGAACGCTTGCAGCGGTGACGGTGGGCGATACTGGACGCTCGAATGGCTGCCTCTACCGCCTCCGTTGCCGTTGCGCAGCAACTGACCCACCCGACGCTGCGCAACCAGATCAGCCGAGTCCCGTACCTTCCGGGTCTCGATGGTCTGCGCGCCATCGCGGTGATTGGCGTGCTGGTCTATCACGCCAATCACCACTGGCTCAGCGGCGGGTTCCTGGGTGTGGAGGTGTTCTTCGTCATCTCCGGCTACCTGATCACGCTGCTGTTGCTCTCCGAGAAGGAACGCACGGGCAGGGTGCGGCTCGGCAAGTTCTGGATGCGGCGAGCGCGTCGCTTGTTGCCCGCCCTGTTCGTGATGATGGGATCGTTGGCCATCTACATGTCGCTGTTCAACCAGCGGCCGATGGGGCAGGCCCGCGGCGATCTGCTGGGTGGCACTTTCTACGTCAGCAACTGGTACCAGATCTGGGTCGGGCAGGGATATACGGCCGCCACCAGTTTCGCTCCGCTGCGTCACCTGTGGTCGCTGGCGGTGGAGGAGCAGTTCTATCTGGTGTGGCCGCTGGTGATGGTGGTGCTGCTGCGCAAACGTGGCGACAAGCTGCCACGTGTAGCGCTGTGGCTGCTGTCGGCCAGCGTGTTCATCTCGCTGGTCGTGGCGGCGATGTACATCGGTGGCACGGTCTTCCTCGGTGCCGACTC
>DAORTY010000023.1:0-1296 GCA_035432905.1 Ilumatobacteraceae bacterium
TTCTTCGACGTCGGCATCGCCGAGCAGCATGCCGTCACCGGTGCCGCGGGCATGGCGATGGGCGGTCTGCGCCCAGTCGTGGCGATCTACTCCACGTTCCTCAACCGGGCGTGGGATCAAGTCGTCTACGACGTGGCCATGCACCGGCTGCCGGTTGTCTTCTGTCTCGATCGCGCCGGCATCACCGGCCCTGACGGCGCCAGCCATCACGGCGTGTACGACATGGCGCTGATGGCCAAAGTACCCGGCATGCGCGTGCTCGCACCGTCCAGCGCGGAGGAGCTGCAGTTGATGCTGCACGACGCGCTCGTGCTGGCGGACGAAGGGCCGGTCTCCATTCGGTGGCCCCGCGGCGCGGCGGTGCACGCCAGCGAGCACGAACTCGGTGTCGGGTTACTGGCCCGCCGTGCGGTGCAGGGCGACGGCACGCTGTGCATCCTGGCCGTCGGCAAGATGCTGAACGAAGCGCAGAAGGCCGCTGCCGAGCTTGCCGCACACGGTGTGCACGCCACTGTGTGGGACGTGCGTTCGTGCGCCCCACTCGACCCCGCGATGATCGCCGACGCGGCCACGCACACTGCCGTGATCACGGTGGAGGACGGCATTCGTGACGGCGGCATCGGCATGACGATCGCCGACCAGGTGCACGCGATTGCGTGCTCAGTACCGGTGCACGTGCTGGGTATTCCTGCGAAGTTCATTCCGCAGGCCGCCGCCGATCGCATTCTTGCCCAACTCGGTCTCGATGCCGACGGCATCGTTGCCGCTGCCGACCAGCTGCTCGCCTAGCTCAACACGCAGACATCGAGCGCAACGATCGGCAGAGCTCTGGCCGTCGTGAGGGTGCGAGCGGTCCGATGCGGGTGGTCAGGACACCTCGCCAATCGATCGTCTCCAGATTGTCGAACGCGGCGACACACTCGACGGGCAGACCCTCCTCAGTGCCGAGCGCCAACTCCGTTGGGATCTCGCGAATCGTGCGAGTGACCGGCGCAACGACGATGGTCGCGAGTACCGGGACGATCGCCGAACGGGTGACCACCAGCACAGGACGACGCGTGTCGAGTCCTTCGGCCCACCACACTTCACCCTGCTGGGGTACCTGGGCGCGCCCGGCCACGGGCCCCTTCACGACGGATCGCTTCACCACGGCTCGGCGGCGATCATCCGCAATGCCGCCTGATGCGCCCGGTCGATCTGTTGTTGGGCCTGGGGCTGAGCCTGATAGGCGGCGATCATCTGTCGATCGACCTCGGCCTGCTGGGTCCGCTCGATGAGTTCGGTGAGGGCGATTCG